>CAZPFW010000002.1:0-53727 GCA_964586065.1 uncultured Candidatus Saccharibacteria bacterium
GTCTTTACGGAGAGTCATTGAATGTTTGGTTGATGTTTTCGGTTTGATTATAGGACAAAAGAGGTTTTTTAGTAAAGATTGTAAATTTTATAAATTACAATCTTAAAAATTTTGTGTCATTGAAGAATTTCTGATTTAGTCTATCTTTTCAGATAGATATTTGTCTTTTGTTTGAGCGTAGAGGGTTTGTACTTCATAGGCTGTTAGGGCTCTCGAATAGATGCGGACGTCGTCGATGAGGCCGTTGAAGAAATAGCTTCCCGTACTGTAAGTTCCTATCATGGCTTCCGCTGCTCCAAACCCGTCAAAAGTACTCTTAACGCTCTTCATGTCTCCTCCGTTAATATAACTTCTGTAGGTTTCTCCATCATAACTTCCGACAAAATGATACCATCTGTCCGTTTCAATATCTGTATGAATCAGATAAGCTTGAGATCCTCCTGATTTTGCATACATTAATTTAGCTTGACTAAGATCGCCTACAAGAAGAGATGCTCCTGTATTGGCGCTGGGAGATCCAGTAGCCTTGTGAAAAGTGATTATTCTATTTGGATAAACACTATCGTCTATCTGACTCGCATTAAACCAACCCGAAAGAGTCCAAACATTATCTGAAAGAATAGAGTTTGACGGACCAAGTCTGATATAATGGTTTCCTTTACTCACATCCATCGCCTTACCCCCAGTCCCAGGAACACCATCCACTCTAGTAGCTCCAACGATAGTTCCGTTGTTCCCATAACCCGAGAGGTCGTTAGCTACACTTCCCGACCCTTCATCAAAGTTCCACCAACCTACTAAGTCAGCTCCCAAGAGATTGTGCATGTTTGATTGAAAGGAGAGAGCGTTGGATATCTTGGCTTGTTCTCTGGCTCCTGTCAGATTGGAGAAGACTATGCTGGCTAAAAGGGCTAAGACTGCTACTACAACTAAAAGCTCTATTAGTGTGAAGGCAGATTGTTTTCTTGAATCATTAAATAGATTAATCATTATTATCTTCTTATAATTTCAACTTTCACTTTCTTGTATTTCTCGCCTTTTTTGATAAGTCCGTTTTTAGCTCCCCATTCTCTCAAGCATCTGGCTGAGTTGGCTGTTGCAAATTGAATCGCTTCTTGGGTTGTCTTTCCTAAGATTATAGATGAAGCAAATCCTGCTCCGTAAGAATCCCCCGCACCGGTCCTATCCACAACTTTTGATTCTATAATCCCAGCTTTGTATATGAAATCTTTATCGGAAACAATTGACCCGTCGGGACCTTTAGTCATTACAAAAGTTCCTAAATAGTTATCTGTTATCTTTTTTAAAAGTTTCTCTTCTTTCATATAATCGACTCCTGACAATATGGAAGATTCTTCTTCATTCAGTATTAAAATATCAGTCTTTGATAATATCTCGTTCAATTTTTTGGAAGGGATCTTCAGTTGATCTTTTCCAAGATTAACCGCCACCTTTACTCCCTTTTTCTTGGCAAAGTCAACAATCTCTTCAAAAAAAGGAACGGCCCTACCTGATAAAGGAGCGATGTAAAACCATTTGGTTTGAGGCATCTCTTTTAACAGTTTCTTAATCGGAAGATGCTCTGCCGCATCCCGATAAGCGAGAACTGTCCGATCTTTCCCAGCTGCACTCATGATGACTGAAAAGTTTGTCACCCTCTCTTTGATCCTGTAAATTAGAGAGATGTCCGATCGCATCTTTTTAATTTCGTTGATCACAACTTCTCCTATTGGATCGGATCCGACAGATCCGCAATAGATCGCTTTCAATCCTTGGGCCAGAAAAGTAGCCAAAGCATTAGTACCTCCCCCGCCAGTGAAAAATCTCACCTCGTCAATCTCAATCTTTGATCCCAAAGGTGAACAAATTTCTTCGCCGGTTGGAGAGCTTCCTTCTTCCCTGAAACGAAACTCGTCATCTCGGACAAATATATCCCAAGAAGCTGATCCGAAAGTTACAACATCAAGCATCTTTTTTCGAAAGCATCTTTATCGTTTTTATCACAGTATCGGGATTTAACGATATACTTTCAATTCCTTCTTTTACTAAGAACTCAGCAAATTCCGGAAAGTCACTCGGGGCTTGTCCGCATATTCCACAATATTTCTTCCTTCTTTTACAGGCCTTTATAACATCCGATATCATTCTCTTAACCGATTCGTCTCTCTCGTCTCCGATATAGGAGAGTTTGGCATTATCGCGATCAATTCCCAAAACCAATTGAGTTAAGTCGTTACTTCCGATTGACATTCCATCAAAGACATCAAGAAATTGATCGGCCAATATCACGTTTGACGGGATTTCGCACATAACATATATCTTAAGATCTTTACCCTGTTTCAATCCTGATTTATTAATCAAACCGATGACTTTCTTACCCTCTTCCACTGTCCTGCAGAAAGGAATCATAATTGAGATATTCTTCAAGCCAAAGATGTCTCTTATTCTCTTAATGGCTTTACATTCCATCATAAAGGCTGGTTGAAATTCCTTGTCTAAGTATCTGCAAGCTCCTCTGAATCCTAACATTGGATTTGGCTCTTCTCCTTCATATAACTCCCCTCCGATCAATCCCCTATACTCATTCGTTTTAAAATCAGACAGCCTGATTATCACTTCATTCGGATAAAAAGCCGCCGCTATCTGAGCCATCCCTTCGGCAAGCTCTTTGACAAAGAATTCTCTCTTGTCTTCATGCTCAACCGTAATTTTTTCAATCTCTCTTACAATCTTTCTTATCTTGTCTGACTTGACGGCTTCTTTCTTAAGCTTCTCATAGTTGTAAAGCGCCAATGGATGAACTTTTATCTTCTCGGCTATTATGAACTCTTCGCGAGCTAATCCAACTCCATCATTGGGAAGAAACGAATTTTTGAAGGCCGTGTCGGGCGTCCCGACGTTTAACATCAGTTTCACTTTTAATTTTGGAATCTTGTCCAGGTTGTATCTCTTGGTCTTAAAAGGAATTTCTCCTTTGAATACTCTTCCGGTTAATCCTTGAGTGCAATCAACGGTTATCGTTTGTCCGGTTTTCAAAACTTCCGTTCCTTCTCCGGTACCAACTATCACCGGAATTCCTAACTCCCGCCCAATAATTGCCGCGTGACAAACCTTTCCGCCTTCATTGGTTACTATAGCTGACGCAAGTCTCATTATACTCACCCAATCGGGATCGGTCATTTTAGTTACTAAAACTTCGCCCTTTTCAAATTCACCAATCTTTGAGACATCACGGATAACTCTAACTTTTCCTTGTCCTATCTTGTCACCGATTGCAATTCCTTCAAGAATCGGCTTATGTCCCGCTTCAATCTTATGCTCTTCGTAATAGTTGGTCTTCTTCTCCGAGTGAACCGTTTCAGGTCGAGATTGAACTACAAAGAGTTGACCTGTTTTTCCATCTTTAGCCCATTCAATGTCTTGAGGCATTCCATAGTGCTCTTCGATAATAACTCCCCACTTGGCCAAGGTCATTGCATCTTCATCGGAAAGTGAAAAAACGAGTTGATCTTTGCTCGGAACTTTAACCTCTTTAAGTCCTCCTGATGCAGAGAAGATATATTTACTTGTCTTTCTGCCCAAGTTTTTCAAAATTATGGAGTCATATCCTTTCCTCATGGTCGGTTTGAACAGATAATATTCATCCGGAGTAATTTGTCCCTTAACTATCATCTCACCGACTCCCCAAATAGAGCTGATCAATACCGTCTCTGAAAAGCCGCTTTCTGTATCCATAGTAAACATAACTCCGGACGATCCAAGATCAGATCTGACCATCTTTTGGACTCCAACTGAAAGAGCTATGTCTAAATGATTAAAACCTTTACTTTCCCTGTATGAGATGACTCTGTCTCCGAATATGGAGACCATGCACTTTTTAATAGCGACTAAAAGTTCTTTTTCACCGCTGACATTTAAATAACTCTCATGAAGTCCGGCAAATGATGCTCCCGGCAAATCTTCGGCAGTGGCCGAACTTCTAACTGCAACTTCGGGGTTCTTACCGTATTCTTTACCCATCGCTCTGTAACTCTCTATAACTTCTTCTTTGAACTTATCTGAAAATTCAGCTGATGCAAGAAGGGCTCGAGCTTTTTTACCGGCTTTCTGCAAGTTCGTAACATTGTCTATATCAACATTTTCAAGAATTTTACGTAATTTATCTGTAAGATTATTCTCTTCCAAGAAATTGAAATAGGCTAAACTCGTAGTCGCAAATCCTCCGGGAATAGCGATTCCTTTAGCTGTAAGATTTTGGATCATCTCTCCCAACGAAGCATTTTTACCTCCGACCAAATCAAGATCTCCTTTATCTACGTCTTTGAATTGAATAACAAGTTTTTCTTTTTTTTCCATCTTCATATTTTTATTTTAAATTCCGCAAGCGGGACAAATGAATGATATCTTAAAATAATTGTCTCCCTTGCTTAGATCTCGGATCATAACCATCTCAAGATCTCCGCCGCATCTTTTGCAACTTAAGTCTTTGTGTCCCAAATCTTCGGCTATCTCACGAATCGCCTCGGATTCGGCGTCAATTGATAAACGATAACTTTTTTCTCCTCCCAAGTGTGTTCTTATTCTTCTTAGGATTATAAGGGGAGAACTGTACTCTCCAACTAAAAAATCTTTTACCTCAAATTCGACCGCTTTCTTTCTGTATCTCTCCTCGTCATGATGACTTATCAAAACTATCGGAATCTTTCTGGCTGAATCATCGGCTTTCAATTCTTTTAAGATGCCGAAATCTTTTTCTTCGGCAAAAGAGATGTCTAAAAGAATAACGTCTGGCATCTCTTGACTGATAAGAGGAAATATCTGATCGCTCTTTTCAGCAACCGAAACCAAGAAGTTTTCTTCTCTGAAGAAATCAACATAGATCCTGCTTAAGAATTGATCTTTTATCGCTATGACAATTTTACCTCTCATCTAATTGATTTGAATATGAATGGAACTAATTCCTTTTTTCTTGACGTCACTCCGTCTAAAGTAATAAGACTTTCAATTTTTACCAAATTAAACGATCTTTGAGCAATCATCATCTCCTCTTTGCTTACCAAATACAAGTAAGTCTTTCTCTTGATGATATCAACTGATCCGAAGAAAAGAAAGTCATAACCTTCGCTTATCTTTATCTTATCCAAAATATCTAAAATCTTCTCTTTCTCTTGATTAAAAGGTTTTGGATCAACAGTTTCAAAAACACCTATTCCGATCTTCTTCCCTTTATGTTCGTAATCTTTAAAATCATTAAGAATAATTTTCTTGAGATCCATTCCAGATATATCGGACTTTGCCCTAAACATCTCTTTACTTAAACTCTTGGAGTCTATATTAGCTATTTGAGATAATTTTTTAAGAATCAATCTGTCTTCTCTTGTGGCGGTCTTTGATGTCAGATTAAGCGTATCAGAAATGATACCCGAGGCAAGAAGCGAGGCCGTCTTTTTGCTCGGCTCCCAACCTCTCTCCCAAAACATCTTGGCGATAAGGCTGGAAGTACTTCCAATCGGTTCACATCGATAGAATATCGGCTCGGTTGTTTTGAGTCCAGTCATCTGATGATGATCGATAACTCCCATTATGTCATCCTCTTTCAATCCCGGGATCGATTGATCAATCCCTCCATGATCAACTAAGTAGAATTTTGATTTCAATAAAGCCTTACTAAATGATTTCGGGCTCTTCTGTTTGAACTTCTTGATAACAAACTCGGTCTCTCTGTTTGGCTTACCGATGATTATCGCCTCCGCTTTTATCTTGTCTTTTTTGAGATATTCTTCAAAAGCTATGGCTGAAACTACGGCATCCGTATCAGGACTTCGATGTCCGACTATGAAATAACTCATTGTTTCTTTATCTTATTCTTAATCTCATCAATGGATCCCATGTCCGACAAGGTGGACAAATCACCCAACTCTCCATCCGTTAACAATCCTTTCAAAATCCTTCT
Organism: uncultured Candidatus Saccharibacteria bacterium; assembly: GCA_964586065.1. Lineage (GTDB taxonomy): Bacteria > Patescibacteriota > Minisyncoccia > Minisyncoccales > CSSED10-335 > CAZPFW01. The sequence goes on from CAZPFW010000002.1 coordinate 5,954, forward strand.
CATTATCTTTCCCGATCTTGTTTTGGGAAGTTTGTCCACCAGATAGACTTCTTTGGGAAGTGCAATCGGTCCGATCTCTTTTCTTATCTGATCGACAACTTTCTTCTCAAATCCGGCGGTCGGCTTCTTTAAGAGAACAAAGACGACCGGAATCTCGCCTTTTATACTGTCGGGAATACCGACAACCGCATTCTCTGAAACTATTGAGAGCTTTGATATCACATCCTCCATCTCTCCCGTAGAGATTCTATGTCCCGCAACTTTTATAACATCGTCATCTCTGCCTATTACTCTGATTAAACCATTCTTATCTTTAAATCCGAGATCAAGACTGAAATAGACTTTATTGCCGTGCCTTGTCCAATAAGTTTCTATATACTTCTCCTTATTCTTATTATAAACAATTCTCATCATTCCCGGAGGATAAGGAGGCAGAATGACCAGATCTCCTTGTTGATTCGGTTTACATATCTTCCCGTTCTCATCAAATATCTCCGCCTTAACTCCCGGAAACGGTAATCCGGTAAATGCCGGTCTAAAGGGACCGATCCCCGGTAACGATGTTATAAGAATGCCACCTGTTTCAGTTTGCCACCAAGTATCCACTATAGGACATCTTCCTCCTCCAACTTCATTGAAAAACCAGAGCCATGAATCTTGATCAATCATCTCTCCAACCGAACCCAAAACACGCAATGTCTTTAAATCATGTTCTTTCAAAAGATCGGCCCCATATTTTTTAAACATTCTTATCGCGGTCGGAGCGGTATAAAAGATGGTAACACCGTACTTCTCTATTATTTGACACCACCTTGTCGGTTGCGGCCAATCGGGAGCTCCTTCAAAGATCACGAAAGTGGCCCCATTAAGAAGTTGAGAATAGACTGAATAAGTGTGACCGGTTACCCAACCGAGATCAGCCGTGGACCAAAAAATGTCATCATCATGAATATCAAATATAAAACGCCCGCTAAATTTTGCTTGCACGGTATATCCTCCACAGGTATGAACCACTTCTTTCGGTTTTCCCAAAGAACCGCTGTTGTAAAGTATAAAGAGTGGGTCTTCACTATCCATACTCTTTGCCGGACAATTATCCAATTGTCCCACCCTTATATCATCCCACCAGAGATCTTTCTTTGAATTCCATTTCACCTTGTTTTTGGCTCTCTTAACCACTATGACTTTCTCTATATCTGTACCAACGATGCCCTTATCGGCACTCGCCTTTAAGTCTATCACCTTCCCTCTTCGATAATAACCGTCGGCTGTGATAAGAAACTTTGCCTCAGTGTCTTCGATTCTTGTCTTGAGTGAAGCCGGACTGAATGCGGAAAAGATGACCGAGTGTATCGCTCCGATTCGAGCGCAAGCCAACATCGCTATCACCGTCTCAGGAATCACCGGGAGATAGATGGCGACTCTATCACCCTTCTTTATGCCTATCTTCCTTAGACCATTAGCTGTTCTACAAACTTCTCTGTATAGATCATAATAGCTGAAATGACGAGGAGATTCGTCAGGGCTTTCCGGCTCCCAAATTAAAGCGATCTTATTTTTTCTCTCTTTTAAGTTTTCATCTAAACAACTTTCAGTGATGTTCAATTTGCCCCCGACAAACCATTTGAAATAGGGTGGATTGTGAACAAACGCTTTCTGCCATCTCTTTTGCCAAACCACCTCATTGGCTAATTTTGACCAAAAACGAACCGGACTTTTAGCCGCTTGTTCGTATATCTTCTTGTCGGATAACAGAGCCTTTTTGGCAAAATCTTTTGTTGGATAGAAAACTTCTCCTTTTTTAATCATTTAGCTTTGAAATTTTTTAATTTTAAAATAAAGTCGGCTAAGCGCGCCGAATAGCCCCATTCATTATCATACCAAGCAACCACCTTGATCAGATCTCCGTTTGTCATCAAGAATTGATCATCAATTATCGACGAAAATTCATTTCCGATATAATCGGAAGAAACTAAGGGATCTTTCTCTAATTTTACGATACCTTGATAATTCGCTTCTTCCGATTTTGCAATAAAGAGATCTCTTAACTCTTCTTTTGTAGTCCCTTTCTTAAGCTTACAGAAGATGTCCAGTAGTGAGACTGTTGCTGTAGGAACCCTGATCGCCATGCCATCAATCTTTCCGTCAAGATTGGGCATTACCCTGCCGATCGCTTTTGCCGCTCCCGTTGTAGTGGGAACCATATTCAAAGCGGCGGCCCGAGCTCTTCTTAAATCATTATGTCCCATATCAACCAGATTTTGATCACTTGTATAACTGTGAATCGTTGTTATAAAGCCTTTCTCCACACTAAAAGCATCATCTATTATCTTTAAGACGGGCGCCAAACAATTAGTGGTACACGAACCGATATCCACGATGTCATCATCACTTATCAGATCATCGTTGACTCCCATTATGTAAGATGGAATCTTATCGGGATCTTTTGAGGGAGCTGAGATCAAAACCTTTCGAGCTCCGGCTTTGATATGTTGATAGGCTCCGTTATAGTCTCGGAATATTCCTGTAGACTCTATTACGACGTCAACCTCCAAATCTCCCCAAGGAAGTTTATCAGGATCTCTTTCGGAAAAGACTCTTATCTTATTATCACCAACAACAAGAAGGTCTCCCTCCGTCTTTATCTCATTGTTGTACTTTCCATAAACGCTGTCGTACCTGAAAAGATGAGCTATTGTTGATAAGTTCGACAAGTCGTTGATGGCAACCAATTGAAGGTCTTGCGGATATTTGTCAATGATTATTTTGGCTACCGCTCTTCCTATTCTACCAAATCCATTTATTGCAACTTTAGTCATATTTAAAAGCCACTTAACTCTTCCGATTTATTTCGGACAGTAAGCGAAATAAATTCACAATCCTAACTTCTCTGAAATCTTATCTCTATCAAATCCAACTATTATCTCGCCGTCTATATCAACTACCGGAACTCCCATTTGGCCAGACCGATCAACCATCTCTTTCGCCGCCGCCTGATCTGCGGCAACATTAATCTCTTCAAAAGGGATCTGGTTCTCTTCAAGGAATTTCTTCAACGAGATACAGTAAAAACAAGTAGGAGTTGAATATATTTTTACTTTATTAATCTCTTTCTCCATATCTTATATTTGGTTAATAATCTCTTCTAAATTTTGACAAACTTCCTTTGGTTCTCCGTTGGTAAGTTTACAAAGAAACGCGGATATAATCTCTTTGTCACTTTCTTCGTCACCTTCAAATCCTCCGGCACCGACTCTGAAGTAGTTACATCCCGCAACGATAAGAGGTACTCCTCCGTCACTGTATTTATAGAAAAGTTCCAAGTCGGCATCGGTCCCAATGTTGCTCTTTAAGACAACTCTGTCACCGAATGCCTCAACCGCTTCTTCTAAAACCGGTTGTTGCCATTGACAAAAAGGACAGTCTTCACTACCAAAGAAATAGACTATGGGCTTACCGTTTTCAAGACAAGGATCTTCGGCTATTTTGGTAAAACCTCCAATGGTTCTTTCCAGTGAAACTCTCCCCTCGAGATCAATTCCTTCCAGAAAGAGTATCTTACCATCTAATGTCGTAAAGATATCAATTCTCTCTCCACCAACATCCAACGCTATCTTGTAAACTCCACTCTCTTCAGTCACCTCAATTACGCCAATTTCAACCGTGCCTCTGATATAAGTCTCGTCGATAAAGTTGATCGCATTAGATGTAATCTCGTCTGTGGATAAAGGCTCTTTTTCAGAAGATCTGTTCTGAACCAGAAAGAAAAATGCAGCCGAAACTATTAAGATTGAAAGAATGAAGATTATTATGTTTTTTTTCATTTTTAGCTTTCAACAAATAACCCGGAAGGGCCAATGGAGAAATAAGTTATTTTAAAAGTGATTTAACCCGATTATACAGCAATTTAAGATTAGCGTAAACCCCTTTGAGAATTAGACTCTTGCCGCTCATCTCTTTCGGTTTTCTAACCCCCAAAATATCCAAAATTGTCGGAGCGATGTCTCTTAAACCGCCCCCATCTCTTAATGAAACAGCTCTGCCAGAGACGAAAATAAAGGGAACTTTGTTGGTGGTGTGGCTCGTTATCTTTCCGCCGCTTTGATCTTCAGCATTTCCGTGATCGGCCGTCACAATTATCTCATATTGATGAGAAATCCCCGCCTCCACTATAGATCCGCAAACTTGATCGACAACTTCGACCGCGACCTTGGTCTTGTCTCTGTCTCCGGTATGACCAACCATATCAACATTAACCAGATTAACCACGATTAAGTCATATTTTGACGAAGCTATCCCTGATATGACTTCCTCCCCCACCTGATAAGCACTCATCTCCGGCTTCTTGTCATAAGTCAAAACATCCTTTGGCGACGGAACAAGTATTCGTTCTTCATTTGAGAAAGGAGTCTCTTTTTGTCCGTTAAAAAAGAATGTAACATGAGCATATTTTTCCGTCTCGCTTACTCTTAATTGATTCATTCCCTCTTTTTCAAGAACTTCCCCCAATGTGTTGTTGATATCAGTCTCATTAAAAGCGATTTCGGCATTCATCGATTTGTAATAATCGGTCATCGCCACAAAAAAGACTCCCGGCGCCTCTCTTTTCCAATGATTAAATTCAGGTTCAACTATCGCTTGAGTTAATTGTCGAGGACGATCGGTTCTCAAATTATAAAAGATGACCGAATCTTTTTGACTCATTCCCTTGTAATCTTTATTGCAGGTAGGAACAATAAATTCGTCCGTCTCGTTGATGCTGTATCTGCTTTTCAAGAAAAGAATCGGGTCATCAAATTTATCATCAGATATTCCATCAACAATCGCGTCATAAGCTTTTTTAGTTCGATCCCATCTTCTATCTCTGTCCATCGCATAATATCTTCCAGATATCGTGGCTATCCGTCCAAATCCGACTTTCTTTATTTCTAAAACCAATTCATTGAGATACTCTAATGATCTTGTCGGAAAAGCGTCTCTTCCATCGGTTACCACATGATGAAAAACTCTATCAAACTTCTCCCTTTGACAAAGATCTATGAGAGCCAAGAGATGATCCATATGAGAGTGAACTCCTTCTTTTTGAAGAAGTCCCATAATATGAAGACACCCGTTATTCTCTTTGGCTCTCTTTATGGCCGAAAGAAATTCTTTATTGTTAAAAAATTCTCCGCTGTCAATTGATTTGTTTATTTTAACCAAACTTTGGTCTATTATCCTTCCGGATCCGATTGTAATATGACCAACTTCAGAGTTTCCTTGATAACCGGGAGGCAACCCAACCGCTTCGGCTGAAGCTTTGATAAGAGTCCAAGGATAATTCTCTCTCAATGCGTCGTCAATTGGTGTATCAGCCTTCTTTATAGTATTGTCAATCTTGCTCTCCCTATATCCCCAGCCGTCTCTTATAATGAGAATGACTTTTCTTTTTTTTGTAAAACTCATTCTTCTTGAACTCTTAATTCTTCTTCTATTTTGAGCAGACGATTATACTTGGAGACTCGCTCTCCTCTCGCCGGAGCTCCTGCTTTTATAAAGTCGGACCCTATTCCAACCGAAAAATCAGCAATGAAATCATCCGTTGTTTCTCCTGATCGATGAGAAACCATCACTTTCCAGTTGAATCTTTGAGCTATCTTCGCTGATTCAATTCCCAAACTCACGGTTCCGATCTGATTTAATTTCAATATCATTCCGTTGCAAGCTCTTCTTTCGGCCGCCAACTTGATCCTCTTTGGATTGGTGGCCAAAAGATCATCGCCTATTATCAATACTCTGTCTGAAACTTTATCAGTCAACTCTTTCCAAAGATCCCAATCATCTTCAGCAAAAGGATCTTCTATTGAAACTATCGGGTATCTGTCCAAAATATTAATGTAGTAATCCAAAAGATCTTTACCCGACAAAGAAGCGAAGCCCGTCTCGTATTTACCTTCTCTTAAAAATTCTCCGGCAGCCACATCCAATCCGATCGAGACTTTCTCGGGTAAAATATTCAGAGCGTCAACCGGATCTTTTATCGGAGGAGCAAAACCTCCTTCATCGCCGATATTGGTCGCGGAGAGAGAATATTTCGCTTCTATCTTCTTTTTCAAAAGATGATATTCTTCAGAAGCTTGTCGAAGTTGCTCTTTGAAACTCTCCCTATCCGGAGATATCATAAACTCCTGAAAAGATAGATCGTTTCCAGCATGAGCTCCTCCGTTTATAAGATTAAAAAACGGTCTTGGAATCGATATCTCTTGAGCCGAGAGTCCGGATATGTATCTATAAAGAGGTATTTCGATTGACTTGGCCGCCGCTCTACAGACCGCCATGGAAACAGCCAATGTTGCATTGGCTCCAAGTTTAGAAAAATTATCAGTTCCGTCCAACCTGATCAAGAGATCGTCTACCTCTCTCTGATTGACAACTCTTTGTCCGATAAGAGCCGGAGATATGATCTCATTGACATTAGCGATCGCCTTTAAGACTCCCTTGCCAAAAAACCTGTCTTCATTATCCCTTAACTCCAGAGCCTCGTAAGTACCGACTGAAGCTCCCGAAGGAACCGATGAAACGACTTCAGCTCTTTCAGTGCTAAGTTCCACCTCAATGGTCGGATTACCTCTTGAGTCGATTATCTCTCTCGCTTTAATACTTCTTATTCGGTCCATTCAGCTTTTTTAATATAATCATAAGCAGAAAGCGCCGCTTTCGATCCTTCTCCGGCCGCAACAACTATCTGTTTATGATCAACATCCGTAACATCTCCTGCGGCAAAAAGTCCCGGTGTCTTGGTTGAACAATCTTTGTGATTGATGATAATCTCCCCATTCTCATTGCAATCCGCAAGATCATTAATAAAGTCCGTCACCGGGTTTGACCCGATCTCAACAAAGACTCCCTCCACTTCAAGTCTCTTATCCTCTTTAGTCTTTAAATCTCTGTAAGTTATTGCGTTGACAAAATTATCTCCTTCTATCTTTAAAACCATCGCTTCCGTTAAAATCTTGATGTTGTCTTGTTTGGCGGCTCTCTCTTGAAGAATCTCGTCCGCCAATACTTTAGGGATCATCTCAAGCAGATAAATCTTGGGAGAGTTTCTTTCCGCCATCTCTATGGCAGTTTCGAATCCAGAATTGCCACCACCGATTACCGCAACGCTCTTTCCTGTAAAAAGAGGAGCGTCGCAAGTGGCACAATATGAAACTCCTTTACCGATATATTGTTCAATCCCTTCGGCTTTTAAGGGTCTTGGATTTCTGCCGGAAGCTATTATAACCGATTTTGCCTTCAACAGATCGTTATTAGTTTTTACCTCAAATCCTAAATCACTCTTTGTTATCTCTGTCACCGCATCTCCTTCCTTTATCTCTATCTTAAAAGATCTAAGATGATCTTTAAAGAGAGTGACCAAATCCGGCCCCATTACCTCAATGGCACCGGGCCAATTCTCAATTACTCCGGCTCTTCCAGTCTGACCCGTGAAGTTTCTAGTGATAAGGATCGTTTTAAGATTCTTTCGAGCGGCATAAATCCCGGCGGTTATTCCTGCAGGACCTCCTCCGACTATTATTAAATCGTACATATTCTTGCTATGCGGCAAGCCAACCGCCATCAACATTAATTAATGACCCGGTCATATAAGATGACGCGTCCGACGCTAAGAAAAGAACCACTGAAGAGATCTCCTCGGGTCTGCCCTTTCTCTTTATCAAGAGTCTCGAATAAACCCCTTTACTTTCTTCTTTGTTTGAATCGCCTGACCCAGTTATATCGGTATCAATCATTCCCGGAGCAATGGCGTTAACTCTAATGTTGTATTGTGCAAGATCCACAGCCAACGCTTTGGTCATTCCCGAAATTCCGCCTTTGCTTGAAGTATAATGAACCAATTTCGGAAATCCGATACCGAGTTGACCCATGGATATGGATCCGATATTTATTATAGCTCCCGATTTGTTTTGGGCCATTACCTTGGCCGCCGCCTGCGCACAGAGAAAATAACCTTTTAAGTTTATGTCTATCACTCTGTCCCAATCGGCCTCACTCATTGAGAGGAAGTCTCTGAATTCAGCAATCCCCGCATTGTTAACTAATATATCCACTCCGCCAAAAGCATTCAACGTTTTTTCAACTAACTCCGTTGCTTGATCTTTTGAAGAGACATCGCACTTTACTTCAATCGCCTCTCCTCCATTATTTTTAATCTCATCCACCACACTGCTTGAGTCGGATATATCGGAAACAACTACTTTTGCTCCGGCTTTTGCCAAAAGTATGGCATGAGTTCTTCCCATCCCTCGAGCCGCTCCAGTTACTATCGCAACCTTATCGTCTAATCTAAATAGATTATTCATTTTCTTTAAAGTTATTTTTAATTACATTTGGTATAAAGTCTATAAGATCAAGAGCTGTCAAAGATTCACCGAATTTTTGGGCAGCCAATCGCCCGGCCATCACATTGATGTAAGCTGCGGCCGATGCGGCTTTAACGGCAGGAGTCTTTCTCGAAGCTATTGCTCCGACGATGCCAGCCAACGTATCACCGCATCCTCCGACGGTAAGATATGGAGACCCTATCTCATTTATTGCAACTTCCGATCCGTCAGAAATTATATCAACGCTCCCTTTAAGAAGAATTGTTGCACCTAAATCTCGAGCTTCTTCTTTAACTGTCTCTATCTTTTCCTCCAAAGGTAACTCATAAATATCCTTACCGGTAAGTCGATAGAATTCATTATAATGAGGTGTTATGATACATTCTTTCCCTTCTAAAACTTTGGGATCCGATTTTATCGCCGCTATTGCATCGGCATCAATGATCGTTGTGACTGAAATTTTTGAAAGATATTCAAGAACCGTGTCTTGAGTATCTTTTGACAATCCGATCCCGCCTCCCAAAACCACTGCGATATTATCACGTGCGGCAACTTTGGCCGCTTCGGTCATAGAAACAAGGATCGGAATATCTTTTTGAGTCAGATAATTCCCTTTAAGCGGGTAAGCCGCCATATCAGGCGTGAAAGAAGCGATGATATCAGCTGCTCTCTTGGGAGCTATGATCCTTACCATGTCAGCTCCCGATCTGAAGGCGGCCATTGCAGACAATGCCGGAGATCCCGAATAGAAGTTGGAACCACCGATTATTATGACCATTCCGAAATCATACTTTCTACTCTCAATATCCCGCTCTTTATAAACTTCGGATAATATGGAAGCGTCGATCGTCTTCATAAAATATCTTTTAAATATTTTTTAAGTAACGGTCCGAATTCCGGATGTTTCAACGAGAGAAAGAGATGTGACTTCAGCCAATTGGCTTTGTTTCCGCACTCAAGCCAATCACCTTCAAACTCATAACCGTAAACCGTCTTTCCATCGGATATCATTCTTTCAAAAGCATCTGCCAAGATCATCTCCTTACCCTTGCTCGGTCTGCCTCCTTTCTTGAGATAATCAAAAACCTGCGAAGTGATGAGATATTTTCCAACGATAGCGAAATCTGAAGGAGCATCTTCTAAAGAAGGCTTCTCTATAATCTTTTTAATCTTATAAAATCTATTGGCAATCTTCTCGACTTCAAGAATTCCGTAAGACGGAATCATCTCTTTAGGAACTCTTCTTATTGCGATAACTGGTTTTTGACACGTTTTATAGACATCGGCCAATTGTGCCAAGCAAGGCTTTTTTGAATAAGTGACATCGTCTCCAAAGAGAATTCCGCAAGGTTCTCCCGCCACCTCTTTTTCCGCTTGAAGAATGGCGTGTCCATCTCCCAATGGATTCTTTTGAGTAACATAAGAGAATTTTATACCTTCAAATCTTTTTTTGAAATCATCAAGTTCTTTAATCAGTGATGTTCTGTTTCTCTCTTTTAAAATTTCATTGACTTTTGGTGATTCACCGAAATAATCAACGATCATCTTCTTTTCCGGAGAGATAACAAATATTATCTCTTCGGCTCCCGAATCTACTGCTTCTTCAACAATATATTGAATTACCGGAAGGTCCGCCAAGGGCCAAAACTCTTTAGGTAATTCTTTAGACAAGGGCAGGAATCTCGTTCCAAGCCCCGCTATTGGTAATACAACTTTTTTTATCATCTTAATTGTTATTTATACTTCTTCTGAGGAAGGCAGGTGTTTCCCATTTGTCTTCATTCTCCATTATCTCTTTTTCAACCTCCTCAATAGCTTTCTTAACCTCAAGTGCGTTTCTTCTAATCTTAATATCGACTTTTTCCTGTTGTTTCTCTTTCTTCATCGGTTTGACTCTTTTTTTCACAACCCTTTCCGTTTTTTTAACGGGCGACTTGATCGTCTCCTTCTCTTTCATTGTTTTCTTTTCTTTGGGAAAAAGTTCTTCGGACTGACAACCGACGGCCAACAGAGTGATTCTTATCTTGTTACCGATCTTTGCGTCTTGAGATATGCCAAATATTATCTTGGAATTCTTACCGGCCAAATTGGTAATCCCTTCCGATATGAAAGATACGTCTTTGAGCCCGAGATTACCGCTCCCCGTTATATTGGAGAGAACACTGTTGGCTCCCTCTATTCCATAAGAGTAAAAAAGACTGTGAGTTACTTTCTTTATCGCATCGTCTATCTCTTTAGTTGCGTCAAACTCCGCCGTATTAAGATAAGCAAGCCTACCTCTTCCGTCAAGAATGGTCTTAAGGTCGGCAAAATCAATGTTGATCAATCCGGATCCGTATATCGTCTCTATTAAACCTTCCAAACTTTTTGATAGATTTCTGTTAATAATAGAAAGCGCCTCTTTAAGAGGAGTTTTCTTGTCTATCACTTTAAATATGTTCTCGTTTGGAAGAACTGAAATTGCGTTAAGATTGTTTTTAGCCTCGGCGAGAGCCTCCAGTGCTATTTCATTCTTTTTAACTCCTTCAAATTTGAAAGGCAGAGTAAATATCCCGTAAGCTATCACTCCCATCTCTTTTGCAATCTTGGCAAAAACCGGAACTGCTCCCGCACCGGTTCCACCTCCGAGACAAGAAACAAATATACACATATCTTGCCCTTCCATCATTTTTTTTATCTTCTCTTTTTCAATATTAGCGGCCTCTCTTCCCAACTCACTGTTCATTCCGGTTCCAAAACCACCGGTCACTTTCTCACCAAATTGAAAAGGCCTAACTTTACCTCTAATCTCTTTAAGGGCCCTCTTATCGGTATTGGCTGCCACAAAACTGACTCTTTTAATATTGGTTGAGATCTCTTTAACTATTGAGCAACCCCCACCACCGATCCCGATTATCCTAATCTTAGTGTTTGAGGTTGATCTGTCGAGAGGTGAAAAATTAGAATTCAAATCTTTTTCCTTTTGCTTAACCGAGCTCTTTTTACTTCTTTTTTTGGTGGGCATATTTTTTTCTTAATCCATTTATTTCTCCATTTTATAACAAGACATTGTTAAATGCAAACCAACCGATAATTCATATTACATAAAAAAAGCCTTGAAATTAATCAAGGCTTGATACAAGACGAACGTCTTTCAAGATTAAACGGAACGAAAGCTTTCAACTGCTTTTAACACAGCACAGCGCAGAGTCTATTCACTATCTGCCAGCCATCTTTTTCAAGAATCTCAAACTTTACTTCCTTCATCCAAACGACACCTCCTTTTGTTTTAGTCAAAGAACAGATGAGACGAATCTTTAAGCCCGCTCCCGATTAAGATATTGACTCGGCTGGCTCAAAAGTCAGTCTTGTTTAAAATACTTTCTGTTCTTTATCTTGTCAGGAAGAAGACTGTCTTTGGTATAAGGGTCATAGCCTTCGCCATAACCTGCTTCTCGAGAAGCTCTTCCCGTAGGATTCAATATCTGCGGGGGAATCGGAAGATCCCCATATCTTTTAATGTCAGAGATTGCTTCTTTATAGGCGATGTAAGAACTTCTGTCTTTCTTGCAAAGAGAAAGATAAACTGTTCCGTGAGCCAGATTAATCGACGCCTCGGGAAGTCCGACGCTTTCAACGGCTCTAAAAACTTCATTGGCTACAACCAAAGCGGTGGGTTGAGCCATGCCAATGTCTTCGGAGGCAAAGACTATCATACGTCGCGCAATCAGTTTCGGATCTTCTCCCGATTCTATCATCCTCGCCAAATAATGAAGAGCCGCATCCGGTTGACTTGCTCTCATGCTCTTGATAAACGCTGATATCGTATTGTAATAGCCCTCTTTTCTTTTACCGTAAGCCATTGAGCCCGCTTGCATCGCTTCCTTTAGTGTGGTGATAGAAACTTTATTGTAAAGTTGATAAGCATTCTCAATCAGACCAAGAGCCCGACGAGCGTCTCCTTTCGAAGCCTCTGCAAGCCATTCTTTCGCATCTTCTTCAACTTCAATCTCCAAGCGATCAATTATCTTTATCAATTCTTCTTCAGATAATGGTTTCAGTAAAAATATCAAACAACGTGAAAGAAGAGCCGGTATAACTTCAAATGAGGGATTCTCCGTAGTTGACCCCACCAAGAATATCTCACCGGATTCTATGAAGGGTAATAAAAAGTCTTGTTGAGCTTTGTTAAATCGATGGATTTCATCCAAAAATAGAATCTTTGGATCACCCTTCGAATCCTCTCTTATTATCTCTTGGACCTCTTTCTTACTCGCGGAAACGGCGGATAGTTCATATACCAAAGCATCGGAGTTTTTTAAATATATTTTGGCTAATGTTGTCTTTCCCGATCCGGGAGGTCCCCAAAGAATAAATGATGTCGCTCTCCCCTTCTCTATAATCAGCCTCAACGGTTTTCCCTCTCCGACTAAGTGTTCTTGTCCTACAAAGTCATTGAGATCTTCTGGCCTTATCTTAAAAGCAAGTGGTTTCATCTTTTTAAAGATTAAATGTCTTCTACTAAATAATTTCCTTTTGTTTGAGCGTAGAGGGTTTGTACTTCATAGGCTGTTAGGGCTCTCGAATAGATGCGGACGTCGTCGATGAGGCCGTTGAAATTACTACCGATGTAAACAATCCCATTCATCTCAATCGTTTTGTTTATTGAAAAGTCTGTTTTGCTTTGATCAATTTTTCCGTCAACATAAATATCCACTGTTCCGCCACTGTCCCAAGTAAACATTACATAGTGCCACCTATTATCATTAATCGCAGTTATTCCCGTTAAAGATCCTTCGTGATCGTCCCATAAATAAACTCTGATTCTTCCGGCGTTTGATTCAACGTTCTCCATGATTGCAAACAAGAATCCCGGATACCATCTTCTTACTATTGAATCATACCGATTACCTTCACCAGTTCCCAATGTTTTAATCCAAGCTCCAACCGTCATACCCTGGGTTGTGTGTGAAAAATTGTTTATCTTTACATTGTTGCTCCCGTCAAAAGAGAGTGAATATCCATTACTTGAAGGACTATCGCCTACGTAATGGGATCCACTCAATGTCCCGTCATTGCCGTATCCGGAAGAGTCTTTAGCTACACTTCCCGTTCCTTCATCAAAGTTCCACCAACCTACTAAGTCAGCTCCCAAGAGATTGTGCATGTTTGATTGAAAGGAGAGAGCGTTGGATATCTTGGCTTGTTCTCTGGCTCCTGTCAGATTGGAGAAGACTATGCTGGCTAAAAGGGCTAAGACTGCTACTACTACAAGTAGTTCTACAAGGGTGAAGGCTTTGTCTTTCTTTATCATTGTTCTTCTGCTAAGTAGTTGTCTTTTGTTTGAGCGTAGAGGGTTTGTACTTCATAGGCTGTTAGGGCTCTCGAATAGATGCGGACGTCGTCGAGTTTTCCATCAAATGTATAGGATCCTCCGGGATTGTAGTTCCCGATTATGTATAACTTCGATCCGGTACCCATCGCCTCGGACCATTGGGCCCCCAATTCTCCGTCGAGATAAGCCTTGGCATTTGTTCCGTCAGTTGAAAGAATCAAATGATGCCAGTTTCCGTCATGAGTATCTCCACCGAAGTTATTCGCGCTACTGCTGCTTCCGTTGGTATCACAACGAACCTGACCGCTTATATAACTGTAACAAAAAAGAGCTCCTTGACCTCCAAAAACCATCTGCGACCCCGACGCAAAAGTCGAGTTATACCATATCGATATCGTCGCTCCGACCCCCGGACTAAAATCATAAGAGCCAAGACTTACATGATAACTCCCTCCTCTTACATCTATTCCCGATCCTCCGGCAACCGGACTATCCGATGTACATTTAGCCCCGTTATTGGATCCGACCGGACCTCCTGCATAATTCTTTATTGAAGCAGGAGCAAGACCTCCTTCGGATACACCTTGACAATCTTCATTAAAGTTCCACCAACCAATCAGGTCCGATCCCATCAGATTATGTACCTGAGACTGAAAAGCTAATATGTTGGATATACGAGCTCCCTCTCTGGCTCCTGTCAGATTGGAGAAGACTATGCTGGCTAAAAGGGCTAAGACTGCTACTACTACAAGTAGTTCTACAAGGGTGAAGGCTTTGTCTTTCTTTATCATTGTTCTTCTGCTAAGTAGTTGTCTTTTGTTTGAGCGTAGAGGGTTTGTACTTCATAGGCTGTTAGGGCTCTCGAATAGATGCGGACGTCGTCGATGAGGCCTGTATAGTAGTAGTTTTGACTGACGGCTCTTCCAATAAAATTACCGTCACATTCAGATAGGCCTAATAAGCCGACCCCGTGATTTAAAGAAGTTCTTCTTGCAACAGACACTCCATTTTCATAAATCTCTTTAACTCCATTATTTCCGTCAAAACTGAAGACGAAATGAACCCAACCTTCACCCTCTATAATCGGAATTGCAAAATCATCTGCGGTACCACCATCGGGCTTTCTTGTTCTCCAAAGATTATTACCATGTATACTTGATCTCCAATTACTTCCACTTTGAAAAGAGAACATTCCCGAGAGATCTTCTGTGGCAGGCTTGGCCCAAATTGACATTGACCAATAATAAAAGTCTGTTGTTAAGATATTATCTTTTCCTAAATCTACATAACTATTAGACCCATTAAACTCCAATGCCTTACCACTTGTCCCTGGTACACCATCCACTCTGGTAGCTCCAACGATAGTTCCGTCATTACCATATCCGGAAGAGTCTTTGGCTATGTTACCTGTGTCATCATCAAAGTTCCACCAACCTACTAAGTCAGCTCCCAAGAGATTGTGCATGTTTGATTGAAAGGAGAGAGCATTGGATATCTTGGCTTGTTCTCTGGCTCCTGTCAGATTGGAGAAGACTATGCTGGCTAAAAGGGCTAAGACTGCTACTACTACAAGTAGTTCTACAAGGGTGAAGGCTTTGTCTTTCTTTATCATTGTTCTTCTGCTAAGTAGTTGTCTTTTGTTTGAGCGTAGAGGGTTTGTACTTCATAGGCTGTTAGGGCTCTCGAATAGATGCGGACGTCGTCGATGAGGCCGTTGAAATAACTCGTATTGTCATTTCTTGAACCAATTCGAACGTTATCGGCCAGAGTGGCGGGAGAGTTCTTACCGTAATAAAAATTATCTACTCTGTCTCCGTTTAAGTAAATATACCAATTGAGATCGCCTCCGACACGCGTAAAAATAAAATGATACCATTTATCAGCCAAAAGAGAGTCGGATGACGAAGTGTAGCTGCTCCTTCTGTGAGAATCTGAAGTTGTGTGCATAACTGTTACTATTTCGCTCTCCACCAAGCTTGTTACCGATCCAAACGATATTGAAAAATATCCCGAAGTTCTCTTACCTAAATCTATTGGTGTTGCAGATGAGCTAAGTTCAGTAATCGGAACATTTGGCTTAATCCAAAAACTGATTGTTTCGGCATATTGATAGATGTCTCCCACATCCACGTAATCATTACTCCCATCAAACTTTAAAGAATTACCGCTGGGAGACGGAGTATCGTTATTCCATCCAGATGAGTCATTGAAGTTGAAGTTCTTGAGAATCCCGTCATTACCATATCCGGAAGAGTCATGAGTCACAGTCCCCGTTCCATCATCAAAGTTCCACCAACCTACTAAGTCAGCTCCCAAGAGGTTGTGCATGTTTGATTGAAAGGAGAGAGCGTTGGATATCTTGGCTTGTTCTCTGGCTCCTGTCAGATTGGAGAAGACTATGCTGGCTAAAAGGGCTAAGACTGCTACTACAACTAAAAGCTCTACTAGTGTGAAGGCAGATTGTTTCTCTTTGGTTTTTAGAGCTGAAAACATTTAGAATTAACGAGATATTCACTATTTGACACATCTGAAGCCGGTAATAGAGTGAATCACGTGAGATCCAGTTCGAAAGTTTATTGAATAGACTCCCGCATAACTTCCGTCACTCCATCTACCCCCTCTTCTGAACACTCTGTCTTCATCATTTCTGATAAAGATCTTCCCCATTCCTTGGGCGGTTCCCCATTCATCTTTTGATGCTCTGTAAAAGTCATAATCCCATTTATCTCCGTAATTATCTATCTCAAACCATTGGAGCCAAGTTCCCGAATCCTCTCCTCCCACAAGAAGATCTTTTATCGGAGTGGTATTTAATTGTTCATTGTAGCTTGCGAAATCATCGAGCCATTCCCAAACATTTCCGGAAAGATCCCAAATAATCTCTCCGTTAGTCAATTTAAAAACTCTTTTTTCTTTTCCTTTACCTTCATTTTCGGCCGGTAACGGTCCTTCTTCGAGAGGAGCAAAAGAATTTCCTTGTATTAAAGAACCTTTTCCCGGAACTCCGCCAGTCCAATTTTCTCCGATCGCTTCAATGTTTCTTGCGATTGTCATCCATTGAGCATTATTTATCAATTTTGCATTAACCGATTCACAAGCATCTTTAACATCATAACCCTCAGGGTCATACAAACTCAATCCAACCCAAGGCCTCGCTTCAGAAACCGAAACCGGTATGTAATTGTCGTCGGCCCATGATATCGGCGGGCGAAGAGAACATCTATCGATATCCCAAAATCCCCCGCAACCATCCATGGATAGTTCCCCCGTCTCGGTATTTAAAGCTTTTGCTTGATACTTCATTACGCAAAAATCATCAGTCTCATAGAGCGGATTGCCCGGAACTGAAACATATCCTTCCGGACAATCTATCTTTTTATTCCCAATGACTATTCCTATCTTTGATCCGTCATAAGACTTGGCTATCCAATACCCTGTTTCAGAACCATTTTCGTTTAAGCCCGGATCTTTTGGAATGGAAGATATCTTATCCGGAACGAGAGAACAAAGATTCACTTTCCCCGAACAAAAACCGGGATCTATCTCTCCGCAAGAGCTCGATCCGGTATTGCATATCTCCTTCAAAGTGGTATCAATTTCCAATGACGTCCCTGTGCCAGGATTGGTTATCTCGGCAGCATACAAAAGATTTCTATCCGACTCTCTAATCTCATTCCACTTCTTATTGGTTTCTTCTGAAAGCTTCTCAGCTCTTTGAGGAACAAGAACAACGGCGATTGAGACTATCGCCACAAACAATATGATCAACGAGAATACGATCAAAGGCTTCTCTTGCCAACTACTCTTAATTGAAAGTTTTTCTTTGTTCATATGTCAATGGATTAGTTGTTTGATTCTTTTTTAATAATATTCCAATGGAACAGATAGAGAGGAATACCAACTAAAATTGCCGCCAAATTACTTGAAGCCTCTCTGTGACGCCTTGCTTTTTGCGGATCCAACTCACGAGCAAGCTCCCAATAATCGTGATCAGCAATGATTGATTCAAGTTCTCTTAACTCGTTTTCGATCAATACCCTACCCTCTTCAGACAAACCTCTGATATCTTCTGGGGATTTATAAGTCATGCGAGAATAGAAAAGATTCTCATTGTCAGCATCGGTAAAAATAAATTCTCTTAATCCCATATCTAAAAATCGAACCACTCCGACTACAGCAAGGATCAGTCCGATCGAAGAAAAGAGATAGAGATAAACTTTTCTTATCAAAGATTGTTTTTCCATAAAATCATTTTATCATATTAAGAAAAATACCGCCACATTATCATAATTTAAAGAATTGAATAAGAGGATAAAGCTTGTTGGCATTCAATCAAAATCCTTATAATTAATCACCTCTTGTTAAATAACCTCCGCTTCCTTGAGCAAACAATGATTGTATTTCAGAAATCGCCAACGCCCTGGAATAGATACGAAAATCATCTACCTGCCCGTCGGTAATCCATCCGTACATTGTCCCTAAAGACAAGGTTGTCTGACTGACAGCACTTCCGGTAATCGATGATATGTCTAAATGATGGCTTTGCTCAATACCATCGACAAAAGAAGATACAACCTTCCTGTCTCTATCAACCGTAAAAACCAGATGCACCCATCTTCCAGTAAGATTTTCGGGTCTGTTTTCTGCGTTAAATCTAAGAGTTGTACGAAGCAGATTAACTCCATCGGCCAAGCAAAAATCAATTCCGTTATCACGAGGCCCGTGTCCAAAATCCCAACCCTTTCCTCCTGATTGATAACAGTTCGGGTTTGATCTTTTTACCGCACCAAAAGTCTTTGGGTAAATAAAATCTCTGTAAAAGCCCCAAAAAGAGATTGTGAAACTCTCAAAATCTAAAGAATCGTTGTAATTCAGTGTTAAAGAGCGAGTCGTCTCTCCATCAAAGTCAACGCATTTTCCCAACGAATTAATTGAGTTATCCGCAAACGTGGTTCCGTTATTGTTTCCGTGGTTATTGTAACCCGAAGAATCGCAAACTTTATTACTTCCGCATGAAGGACTCTCTCCATGATCAAAATTCCACCAAACAACCAAGTCTGCCCCGAGTATTGATTGAACTTGCGATTGAAACGATAAGATGTTGGATATCTTGGCTTGTTCTCTGGCTCCTGTCAGATTGGAGAAGACTATGCTGGCTAAAAGGGCTAAGACTGCTACTACAACTAAAAGCTCTACTAGTGTGAAGGCAGATTGTCTTTTTGAAAGAAAAGACCTCATAAGCTATCGATTAAGGTTGAAATAAATCCTCGGGTTCGAATTGTACATCTTCAATTCCGGTAAATTGCTTCGCTGTTTTTTCTATCTGCAACCAAAGAATCCCACTTCTGCATGATCCTCCCGATGTTTTGAAATAGGGGTCGTCAAACTCAAGAGTTAAAATATTATCAACTATCTTAGCTCCTTTCAATTTCAATCCATCAAGAGGAAATTCGGTGGTTATACCTCTGTCCTTCTCTTCCGGAAGAATCTCTCCTTTAATCAGCAAGTTTATCGCATCTTGAACCGGAGTTATGCTGATCGGAACCTCTCTTGAGACTGCGACCAAGCCGGCTTCGCTACAGATGACATTATCAGCATCATCTAAATCTTTCAGCGGATCGTAATAGTAGAGATTTATCGTCTTCATTTGAGGTTTCTTAAATTTAACGGGTATTTTTAATTCATCATCATTCTCTTCCAATCCCGATGGATTGTCTCTTTCAAGCACCAAGAAACCAGACTCTGTCAAAGAATCGAATTCAAGCCTCCCTTCAAATGAGATAAAGTCTTCTGTCATCCAATCTTCATTGGTTGAGGCAAATCCTTTTGCCATCAAATTGCCTTTTTCGTCTTCTATTCTTATAGGGAAGTCCCCTTCAAAAAACCAATATCCTCTGGCCTTCCCGAGAACCGTCAAAGGTGATGACACTTGAGAATATGGTTGAGGGTGATTTACGGTAATAAGGTCTTTTTTGGAGTTGACTTTGTCTATCAATTCTTCGTCCATCTCATCAACTTCTTTCTCAAAGATTCTCCCATCAGGAGTCTGACACGTTTCCGGATAAGTCTGCAGTATCGGGTAACCCTCTTCAACACACTCTTCAAACGAATCCACCGTCTTAATTGTTTTTTTCTCTTTTTTGAAGAGATAAAAACAACTGACAAAAACGGATAACAGAATAACGAGAAAAAAGATTTTTCTTTTCATTTCTTGTCAATTAAACTTCTTAATACTTTAAGATTTTCTTCGCTCATCTTTTCGGTTTCTGGAGTCTCGAGTATCTTTGGAATACCTTTGAATCTTTTGTCGTTTAGTAGTTTTTTGAAAAAATCCAAACCAATTTTTCCTTTACCAATATGTTCGTGCCTATCAACCCTAGATCCACAATCGGTCTTTGAGTCGTTCAGATGGAAGGCTTTTATCTTCCTGATCGAAATCAACCTTTCAAATTCTTCAAAAACTTCATTATACCCTTCTCCTCTGATGTCATAACCGGACTGAAAAACATGAGCGGTATCAAAACAGACGCCAAACAGATCATCTTTTCCTAACAAATGAAGCAATTCTGCTATCTCTTCAAACCTTGATCCTAAAGCATTGCCTTGTCCCGCCATCGTCTCAATAAGAATCTTAACATCTCCAAAATCAACTGATTTGAATATATTATCAAAGCTTTTTTTGATCTTTAGAAATCCCTTGTCTCTTCCTTCAGGAGTACTGCCCGGATGCAAAACAAGATATTTTACTCCGAGAATTTTCGCTCGCCCTATTTCGGATATCATTCTTTGAACGGATTTTTGAACAACCGTATCGTCATAAGATGCCAAATTGACAAGATAAGGGATATGAGCAACCACCTCTTTGACATTGGATTCCTTCCAACTTTCCTTGAAAAGCTCGATCTGATCCGGCTTCATATCGTTAACTTCCCATTTTCTGGAAAGAGTTAAATAAAATTGGACTGAGTCACAACCCCACTTATCTCCCCAATAAAAGGCTTTATCAATACCTCCAATTGTTTTTACTGTTGAACCAATCATCTCTTCAATACCTCTTTAGTATAGTGATTTTTTGGATTCCATAACATATAACCGACGTAATTTTCCCCCAAAGAATCTTCAGTCGCGCGAATTTGATCCGATACCATATCTTTATCATAGATGGTCTCAAGAGAGAAATCTTGCAACCAAGGACGAATCTTTGATTCAATCTCCGTCCCTTTTAATCTAATCAATGCGTTATCCATCGAATACTTAACAACCTCATAAGGATGTTGAGCCGGATTCTCAAACCCGAGAAAGCCGGAATCATAATGAGAAGGGTAAGCCATCGGAGATATGAAATCAAAATAAGGGAAGGCGTCTTCTATTATCTGACCGATGCCGAGATCAAATTGGCTCACCGTACTAAGGCCGAAGAGATCAACGGATATGACCGTATCGGAAAGAGATTTTCTCAGATAAGAATAAAACGATCTTATCACTTCTGATTTTGAACTCTCTTTATCCCAAAAAGGAAACACCATGTCATCCAATGATCCGTCCGAAGGAAATCTGATGTAATCAAAATTAATCTCGTCAAAACCAAAATTAATCGCTTCTTTTGCGATGGATATATTGTAATCCCAAACATCAGAAGATGCCGGGTCCACCCAAGCCAATCCTTTTCTGTCTTTCCAAAGAGCCGATTTTCCGCTTAATCCTTTCGATATTTTTTGATTGCTCTTAATCGCAACATCCGGCCTTCTATCAGCCAGTATCGGATCTTGAAAAAGAGTGATTCTTCCTATGACATAAATACCTCTTTGATGCAGTCGATCAATCAATTCTATTGGATCGGATATCATCTTTTTGTCAGCTCCGTAATTCAAAACTTCTTTGATATCGCTGGAATAAGACAAACTTCCCGAATAATCTTTGATGTCTATAACAACCGCGTTCAGGTTCGTCTCATCTATCAAGCCAAAGAGGTAATCTTGATAACCGCTGCTCCCAGCCGACCAACCTGTAAGATAGATACCTTTTATGACTCTCGGCTCTTCAATAACTTTCGGTTCCTTAATTGATAACTCGATCTCGTTTTGAGGAATCTCTTCTGTTACATCAAGATCTTCATCGTTCAGGTCAATCTTTAAAACAAGCCAAAACACTAAAGATAAGATAATCGCAAAGATAAAAAGATCTTTTCTGCCTCTGAATTTCATCAATTGTTTTCAGCTTCGGGAAGAGTTATCAAAAGTAAGATTATTGCATTATCAGAGAATGACGAATCTTATCAAACTCATTTATTAAGGCGTCTCTGTCAAACTCTTCAATAGTGTCTTCGGGATAATTGCTAATCTCTGTATAGTGAATCAGATAACGTACAGCGATGCAGGAATGAATCGTGTTGGTCGCCCAAACCTGCTCCTCATAACGATTGCCGACCGCCCCTTGAGTTGATGAAGCGAAGGAATAAACTTGATCTCCTTCAGTTATCTCTTTTGAAGTCTCGAGACCTTCCAAGAAAAGATCGGCGCTGCAATCAAAAGGGCTTGAAGTGACCTCCACCGAAACACCGGTATCAGCGGACAAGTTGGTGCCAAATGTAAAAGCCTCGGGAATAGTGAATTTTACACCGTTGATCTCTTCGCCCGGACCAAAAGCTTCGTACTTGTATGAACTATCTTCTTCATAATCTTCAGGATAGCGAACAGAAAATTCATCACCCAAATAGATATTTGGTAAATCGACATCATCAGATAAAACAATACAACCCGAGAAAGTGTCAATGTCATTTTCTAAAATGAAAGCTCCGTTTCCTTTACTCCAAAAAACAAATGATTCGTCTTCGTTGGCATAGCGTACTCCGGATGCGGATATTGTTTGAGGTAATTTCACTTCTCTTCCGTCACTTAATTTGAGAATCACCTCCCCCGTGGGAATAGGCATTTCTCCGTCTTCTGTTGGAATAAAATCACCTTCAAAATAGCTTGCGTCTATAGTCTTGCCATCCTTACAGGCATAGATTATTTGTGACAACAACGTTTTAGTAGGCAATTCCGGCTCTTCTGATCTGTTGATGTACCAAAATCCGACAATTACTAAAAGAACTGCTACTAAAACAATAAGTATGTGCTTTTTGTTCATATCTTTTATTTATAATTTAAATTTAAAAAACAGAAGCGCCGATCGAACTACCTCACTTGAATTTTCCCGCACTTTCAAGCAACCTCTTGCGATTATTATAACATTATCAAGAACAAAAAACTACTCTCACGGAAATAATATAGCCTCTTTGTGATCTTTTAACTTCATTGTTGGCAAATCATCAATTCTTATCAGCTTTTAATCTATTGATCTCGTTTTTGATTTCATCAATTACTTCAAGGTTATGAATCATTTTATCTTTACCTTTGGTTATTGAGATGATATAGAATACTTTTCCGCCATATCTTGCATTAAATTTCTCATGAGTCTTTTTTTGTTGCTCTCGTTCATTGATTATTTGAGTAATATATTCATACCCAGCAGGTTTTATCTGAAGGCCAATATATTTCCCATTTATTTTAATAAAATAATCAACATTATAACCTCTATCCCATTCATCAGGAGCAGGCTCTATCTTCACTCTAAGTTTTCTTTCAAGTTGGCCGTAGATTGTTTGGATTTCTGATTGATAACCGTCAAAAGTTCTGTTAATCACCAGATTGTAGACAAAGTTTATACAATCTTTCTCGGTTATGTCTTCTATTTCAGCCTTGCAAACATCAGTGACCTTAATAAACAAAACTTTCCCAAGCTGTTCAAGATGCTCTTTTGAATAAGCTTTTTCCAAATAAAATTCCTCCCAATCTTTTAGGGACTTGGGAGCACATTTTCTTATTAATTCTGCAACCGGACCAACCTTTTTTTCCTGGTTAGACCCCATCTCATATTAGCTTGATTTAGAATCCATTCTTTGGCCATATTATTGTTGCATTAGATTTAAAAACTTTAATTTATATTTATAGTCAAAACTATTATCAACATCAACTAATCCATTTTTTATCAAGTGAGCATTGATAAAAGTTTTATTTTGTAGATACAGATAGCAAAATAAGTTGTTCTTATTATCATATTTTCTCTCATCAAACTTGATGAAAACTCGCTTGTTCTCCAATTTAGATTGGAGAAACTTAGTTGCTCTATCTGTCATCTCTTTCTTCGCCTTAACCCCGATTAATCTGATTGTCAAATCATTACTTAACAACAATCTCTCGGGATTTATAATCTGTTTTACGGAATATAAATCAATTCTTTCATTATTTGTAGAATCAATCTTCGAGCCAAATCTTAATTTTTTGGGATCAACTTTTCTATTAAATTTTATCGGGTCCTTAAAAATATAAGGTGATTCCAATATTTTGCTTTTGTAATCAGTCTTTTCATCTTTTCGCTCAATAATTTCAAACGTTGTTTCTCTCAATAACTCTTTTTGATCCAAACCTATCTTTCTTTTTATTATCGGTAGAAATTTTTTATTTATTTCATAGCCAACAGAATGACGATCTAAATTTTTAGCTACGAGAGTTGTTGTACCACTGCCTAAAAATGGATCTAAGACGGTGTCGCCAACAAAGCTGAACATTTTTATGAGTCGTTTTGGTAATTCTTCCGGAAACATGGCTAAATGTTTGTCTTGTTTTGCCCCACTGAAGTTCCAGTGTCCGGTAAAATACTGATTCCATTCATCTTTAGACATTTTAGATTTTTCTTTTATCTCTCTTGACACCGCTGGTGCACTCCCCAATTTTCTAAAAATTAAAATGAACTCGTAGTCAAGTTTGATTATTCCATTTCTCGGATATGGAAAACTACCCATTATGGTTGCTCCACCAGTTGTGTTCATTGTTGTAGTTTTTTGCCAAATAATCGCTCCCATATAATCAAAACCTATGGTTTCACAAAACTTTATAATTTCAGTTCTAATAGGGATGATTTTATAACGTCCATAATAGACGGAGCGAGCAAATTGATCACCAATATTTATGCAGAGACGACAACCGTCATTCAGAACTCTGTAAGATTCTTCCCAAACCAAATTAAGATTATTGATATATTCTTCATAGCTATCATTAAAGCCGATTTGGGAGTAATTGCCATAATCTTTCAATTGCCAATATGGTGGTGAAGTAACGATAAGATGAACGGACTTATCTTTTAATTCCGCCATACTTCTTGAGTCACCGATTATGATCTTATGATTAGTCTCCATAATTATCTATCTCATCAAATCTTAGTTTGTTCATTCAAGTAATATAGTATAATTGTATCAGAATATGCCAAAAGGAGAAAGCCAGCGCCTTTCTTATGGTATAGAGAAGGATTTTAGAAATAATTATAGATAGAAACTCTTTAAACCAGCTGCCGGGCTAGGACTCGAACCTAGATTAACGGAGCCAGAATCCGTCGTCCTACCATTAGACGACCCGGCAATTTAAACTTTCAAATATTTAACTACGGCTATCAAACTTGATGCAACCGCAAGGAAAATCGCAACCCCGAAGTGAATTATAATCAAAGGTTTTATCTCCAAGAGAAGATATCCATCAAGATTCAGTCCCGGTACAAGAGTGGTAATTCTTTCTCCAAAAACGAGGACCGTTGCAGCCAAAGTGATAAGGCTCGCTGTTATTCCGGCAATTCCCGTAATTATTCCTTGAAAAACGAAAGATGAAACCAGATAATTCCTTGAAACTCCGACCAACCTCATGACAGAAACCTCCTCTCTCATACTGCAGATAGCCATTCTTATGACGTTAAAAACTATCAAAACAGATGTGACAGCCATAACGACCGCCAAAACCAATCCCACTTTTCCGATCGTCTCTGCTATATTAAACACACCTTCAATTATCGTCTTTCTCTGATCATAGTCCACTTTCTCAAAAAAGAGATTCGAAGGACTTTGATCAAGAGCAGCTACCACCATCTCATATCCTTCATGACTGTCGGATATTATGCTCAAAGATGATTGAAAAGGATTTCCAACTTCCGCCAAAGCAGCCATTAAAACAGCATTGTCACTGTGTCGAGATATGAAGTTTTCCAAAGCTTTTTGCTTTGACGTATAATCAACAGATTTAACATAATCAAGTTCCAAAAGATCCTCTCTCACCATCAAGACCGTCTCTTCGTCAACTCCGTCTTTAAAATAGACGCTAACACTGATCTTATCTTTAACATCAGTTGAAACGTCTTCGCCAAAGTCTTTGGCAATAAGAGCAAATGTTAAAAACAGAAGCGTAATCGCAATGGTAAAAACCGCCACCAGTGACAGTCCTAAATTACGAGTGAAATTTATCCAAGCAGATTTTAGAGATCGCTTAAGTGTAATAATCATCTTATTATAATCTGAATTTTCCAGAAAGCTCGTCTCTTACCACCTTTCCGTTATCCAGAGTTATTACTCTTCTGTTTAATTTATTAATCACATCTTTATCGTGAGTAGCAAGAATAATCGTAGTTCCCGCTTTGTTAATCTCCAACAACAAGTTGATTATATCCATTGTATAATAGGGATCAACATTACCGGTCGGCTCATCAGCGAGAATCAGATCGGGCTTACAAATCAAAGCTCGGGCAATAGCAACTCTCTGCTGCTCTCCTCCCGAGAGCTCTCCCGGAAAATGATAAGCTTTAGCAGAGACTCCGACAATTTCCAAGAGATCGGGAATGTTTCTTGATATCTCGTCATCCGGCATTCCCAACGCTTCCATTATGGATGATATGTTTTCGTAAACATTTTTATTTGGAAGCAAGTTATAATTTTGGAAAATCATTCCTATTCTCCTTCTAAGTTTATGAATGTTTCCTGCGTTGTATTCCGATATGTCTTTTTCATCAAAGAATATCTTTCCTTCAGTCAACTTTTCCTCACCCAATATCAACCGAAAAATCGTGGTTTTTCCAGAACCTGACTTACCGGTAATAGAAACAAACTCTCCTTTTTCCACCTTGAAAGAGATATCGTCTAAAACAACATTCTCTTTTTTAGCCAAGTGTGCCGGATATCTTTTTGTAACTTTATCAAAAAAAATCATCTTTTATCTCTTATTTTCTATATCGAGCCTTATTCCCGACTTGATGAAGAGATCAAGGTCTCCATCAAGAACGGCTTCAATTTGTGAAGTTTCCACCCCGGTCCTCAAATCTTTTACCATTTTATAAGGATGAAGTACATACGACCTTATCTGATTCCCCCATCCAACCGAGACTTTCTCTCCTCTTACCTTACTTAACTCGGCATCTCTCTCCTCTTCTCTCAATCTCGCCAATTTGGATGCAAGAATACTCATCGCTTTATCTTTGTTCATCGCTTGATGCCTCTCATTTTGAGATGAAGCGGTTAAGCCCGTTGGAAGATGAGTAACTCTTATCGCAGTCTCACGCTTGTTCACGTTTTGACCTCCCGGACCCGACGCTTTGTAAGTATCAACCTTTATCTCACCGATCGGTATCTCCGTCTTTTGATCTTTAAAATCAATTTCGGGGATAACGTCCACTTTAGCAAAAGAAGTGTGCCTTAACTTCTTTGAAGAAAACGGTGAGATTCTGACTAACCGATGAACCCCTTTTTCCGATCTTAATGTTCCAAAAGCCCAATCTCCTTTCACTTCAAAGGTGACTTCTTTTATGCCGACTCTCCCGTCAGGTCCTCCCCCTTCGCCAAAAGACTCTTCCACAATTCTCACATCATACCCTTTTGATACAAGATATTTCTGATACATTCTCAACAAGATCGCCACCCAATCTTGAGCATCTTGTCCTCCGGCTCCTGAAAATATCTGTAAAATAGCATTTCTTTTATCATACTTACCAGACATGAAAGCTCTATTCTCAACTTCAACGATCTTATCTAAAAGATCGGTCATCTGATTCTCAACTCCTTCCAAGTTTAGCTCGGCCAACTCTTTTATGTCCAAGAAATCTCTCTGAAGCATCTCCATTTGACCAACTTCATCTTTAAGATCGGAAATCTCTTTACTGATAGAAGTGGCTTGTTCTATATCATCCCAAAAACCGTCTTGGGCCTGTTTTTTCTCAAGGATCTCTATTCTCTCTTTACTTTTTTTGACATCAAAGACGCTCCTCCAAGAAGAGGAGCTTTTCTGCTATTACTTTGATTTCTTCCTTTACTTCTTCTTTCATAAACTTCATCATAACTTAAAGAATATCTAAAAACAAGTATGAGCCAGAGGGGAGATTTGAACTCCCGACCTACGGTTTACGAAACCGTTGCTCTGCCTCTGAGCTACTCTGGCATTTAACAAGCGGGTGAGGAGAATCGAACTCCCGTCTCAACCTTGGGAAGGTTGCATTCTGCCATTAAACCACACCCGCATCAATCTTTTTTAAAGAAATCCCACCAACTTTTAGCTTCTTCTTTCTTCTCATCTTTTACATCCTCTTTCTTGGGAAACGTGATAAAGATAACTTCTTCTCCCGGCTTTTTAAGAAGCAATTGCTCTCGAGCTATCTTTTCAAGCAAAAAGTCATCATCGACTTCATCGGGAAATCTGTCCGAGTTAATCATTTTCTCTTTCAAAAGATTAATCTCTATCTCTTTCTCGGAAATATATTGTTGCAACTCAACGCGCCTCTTATAGGCTCGATAATTGGAAATGGCTAACGCCACGACAAAGAAGAGTATAAGTAATGTCACTAGTGATGCCAAAGCAGGACTGGGATCGGGCTTTATTCTCTTCTTTTTCATGATTTGATAATAGCCTTTATCTTCTATTCTT
This sequence comes from uncultured Candidatus Saccharibacteria bacterium, assembly GCA_964586065.1. GTDB lineage: Bacteria > Patescibacteriota > Minisyncoccia > Minisyncoccales > CSSED10-335 > CAZPFW01. The sequence goes on from CAZPFW010000002.1 coordinate 34,399, forward strand.
TAAAGACATTGAAAAAGACCTCCGAAGGAACCCTGACCCTCCCCATTCTCTCTTGAAGTTTTTTCTTCCCTTTCTTCTGCTTCTCCAAAAGCTTCCTTTTACGAGTCACGTCACCGCCATAGAGAGAAGCCGTCACATCTTTTCTTTGAGCTTTCACCGTCTCTCTTGCGATGATTTTGCCATCCACTCTTGCTTGAAGCGCCAGCGCGAATTGTTGGCGAGGAAGAAGCTCTTTCAATTTCTCAACCATTCTCCTTCCTTCAGGATAAGCGTCTTTCTTTGAAACTATTTGAGAAAACACTTCCTCAACATTGCCTCCGATCAAGATTTCTAACTTGGTAAGATCTCCTTCTCGAAATTCCGCTATTTCGTAATTGAAAGAAGCGTATCCTTGCGTCACACTCTTTATCTTGTCGTGAAAACCCGAGATTATCTCTCTCAATGGGGTTTGATAAACGATAACCGTACGATCTCCTTTGAGATATCTGTTCTCAACCAAGTAGCCTCCCATATTTCCCAAAAGTTCCATGATCTTTCCGATATATGAAGGTGGAGCCACGACCTCCAATACAGCCCATGGTTCAAGAGCCGACTTTATCAATGAAGACTCGGGCCAATCGGCCGGAGACATTATAGTCACTTCTTCTCCCTTATTATCTATTATCTTGTAAACAGTCGACGGAGATGTGATTACCAATTCAAGCTCAAACTCACGGCGCAATCTCTCCGAGATTATCTCGGCGTGAAGCGATCCCAGAAATCCGCATCTGAATCCTCTGCCCAAGACTTCTCTGAACTCCGGCTCAAAAGTGAGTGCCGGATCGGTCAACTTTATCTTTTCCAAGACATCTCTCAAAACTCCGAATTGATCCGTATCTTCAGGGTAAAAACTGACAAAGACGACCGGGTTCAACTCTTTGTATCCGGGTAACGGAATCGCATTCTTGTCGTCGGCTTTGACGATGGTATCTCCAACTCTGATGATACCCGCTTCTTTTATTCCCGTTGCGATATAGCCAATCTCACCCTCTTTCAAATCGTCTTGAGGAGAAAAGGCCGGTGTGAAATATCCAATCTCTTTGGCATCACCGTCTCTCTTTGTCGCACTGAGAAATATCTTTTCATTTCTCTTGACTGATCCGCTCATAAGACGACAATAAGCGATGACGCCCTTGAAAGAATCATATTTGGAATCAAATATCAATGCTTTGAAAGAACCAGATTTAGACTGCGGAGCTGGAATGTCCTCAATGACTCTTTCTAAAACTTTATCAACGTTCAAGTTTTTCTTGGCTGATATCTTCAATATTTTATCCCTGTCAACTTTTAGTAAGTCAGCCAAGCTGTCAACCGTCTCTTCAATCATAGCATTGGGCAAATCAATCTTGTTAACTACCGGAATGATAACCAGGTTTTGTTTATTAGCAAGATCAAGATTGGCCAATGTTTGAGCTTGAATTCCTTTGGTTGCGTCAACTAACAAGACGACTCCCTCTACAGCAGCCAATGAACGAGATACTTCATAAGAAAAGTCGACGTGCCCCGGAGTATCTATCATATTTATAACATAATTTTGACCTCCGAAAGAGTAATTCATCCTGACCGGCTGAAGCTTAATCGTTATCCCGCGCTCTCTTTCAAGATCCATCATGTCTAAAAACTGCTCTTTCATCTTGTCCGCTGAAATAGTTCCCGTAATCTCTATCAAGCGATCGGCCAAAGTTGATTTTCCGTGATCAACATGTGAAATTATTGAAAAATTCCTTATCATTCTTTTCTGAGATTAAGCTGTCTTAACAACGCTTTCAACTCATCTGAGTCGAGAAGATACAATGTGGCCAAATAGGTAAAAACTCCCAAAGAAGATGCGAGAGCCAGTTGAATAAAGACCGCTTTGAATGTCGTCAATTGAACAAAGAAGACCGCCACTCTTAAGGAGATATATGTAACTAAGGCCATAACGATCGTTCCTGTTATCGTCTTTACCAATGAAATTCCGATTTTCTTCAGCGGGAAAGAATCTATTTTTTTTCTCAAAAAGTGACTTAGGAAGATAAACTGAAAAAATGTCGCTATAGATAAGGCTGCGGCCAATCCGATGATTCTGATATCCTCAATTCCCGACAATTTCAATGATGATAATGCAAATTGATGAAAAATCGTATCTTTGTTTAAAAGCGAAATAAAAAGAAAAGAGAGTGCGATGTTAAAGCCGATGGAGACAACGCTGATGATGGCGGGAGTTTTCGTATCTTGAAACGAAAAAAAGACCCTTACTATAAGAGGTAGAAGTGAAGCGAATATCATGGCTAAAGTAAATATTCCAAGAGTCGCAGCAGTAAGTCTCGTTTCAGTCCAACCGAATTCTCCGGTTCCCAATGTCAACCTAACTATCTGCGCTCTTAAAATAAATATCATCGCGCTCGCCGGAATCATAATGAAAAGAATCTGCCTGACCGTTGAAAAAAAATCATCGATAAATCGTTTCATATCTCCATTGGCGAGTGATCGAGAAAAACTCGGGAACGCCGCTGTCGCAAATGATGTACCGATTATCGCTACCGGAAACAGATAAAGATTATTGGCAAAATTAAAAAGAGCTATACTTCCAGCAGTCAGAAGCGAACCGATTGCCGTAATCACGATAAGATTCAGTTGAGAAGACGCTTGGCTTATCATCCGAGGACCAATCAATTTGATAACTTTGGCAAATTCAGGATCCTTTAATTTAAATCTAAAACGATAGCGATATCCCGAACTTACAGCCGGAGGTATCTGAATACCCAAATGCATCAAGGCTCCGATTACGACTCCCCAAGCGACCCCGCAAATCGGCTCTTGGAAAAAATCCGATAAGAAGAGTATTCCGAAAATGATTCCGACATTGTAAAGGATCGGAGCAATGGCATAAGCGAAGAACCTATCAAAGTGTTGAAGAATTCCCGAAAAGATTGCCGATATCGCAAAAATTATCGGGCTGACAAACATTATTCGTGCCAGATTTATCGTTAATTCTTTTTGAGCTCCCGAGAACCCGGGAGCGATAACAGAGACGAGTTGAGGAGCAAAAATCCAAGTAAAGATTGATATGACAACCAAAAAGATAAACGAAATATTTATCATATTGTTTGCCAAATCCCAAGCTCGATCTTCTTTCTTTTGAAAGTTTTGTGAAAAAAGCGGTAAAAAAGAGACTATGATTCCACCAGTGATAATTGTGGCCGATATCAGATCGGGTATCCTGAAAGCGGCAAAATAGCTATCCAATGTGAAACCAACGTCAAACTTTCCGGCAAGCAATCTCATCTTCAAAACTCCGAGCAATCCGCTGACAAGTGTCGATAATCCAACAATCACGGCGGCAAGAGTTATTGTTCTTGCTTTGGAGTTAAGTATCTTTTCTACCATCGTTGATATAATTAAAAGCCCAAAGGGATAGTAAGCCGAATTCTGTGCCCCTTCTCTTGAGAAGAGGTGGTGATCATTTATCTGTCTTATCCGTTACCGGATAAGATCAAGCGAACCACTTTTTCTTCATCTAAGATGAAGTTTGTTCTTGCACTCGGCAAGGATTTGGCCGTTTCACCTCCAATGTTACCATTGGAACTAACCCGATAATCGGGTTCCTTTGACTTTTCAGTCTCAGGCGTCTCTGTTCGCACCTCTATCTCGCCAAAGCGAGACGACGGGTGTTACCCGCTGCCCTTTTATCTTACATGATCGTAAGAGAGTGTTCGGACTTTCCTCTTTCTTTGAAAAAATCAAAAAAAGCGATCACCTTACCCCCTTGGGCTATTAGCATAGTAACAAAAAAGGTCGTTTTGTCAATGATTTGACAATTGATGAAAAGTGAAGTATAGTACAAATCAGTTCGTTGAAAATAAAAAAAGGAGGCGGTTTCATTGACTAAAAAAGCTATTTTTCTTTTTCTCTTTTTAGCACCGATTCTTCTATCTGCTCCCGAAGATTGTTCAAAAGACAATTATATCGTTGAAAAGGTAGAAGCACCGATTATACTCGAAAGAGAGCAAGAAAAAGCATTGGAAATCAAACTTGAAGAAGAGCCGGTTGAGACGCCGGTTATCGATACTTCTACCGATGTTTCTGTTAAAACCCCCACTAATGATTCTCAAATTCAAGAAGGAGTTGCTTCTTGGTACGGTTCTTCCTTTCATGGGAAAAAGACGGCCAGCGGAGAGATCTATAATATGCATGATCTGACTGCGGCTCACAGAGATTTGAAGTTTGGGACAATGGTGAGAGTGACTCATTCAAGAAGCGGCAGATATGTTGATGTAAAGATAAACGACAGAGGTCCTTACACCAAGGGAAGGATAATTGATTTGTCGGCTCAAGCGGCTCAACAGATTGGAATACAGAGTGAAGGAGTGGCTAAAGTGAAAGTTGAAGTTATAGAGACGCCGTAACCTAAAACCTCTTTCTTTATAGAAAGAGGTTCTTTTTTAGATCAATTTTTTCTGATTGGCTTGATCAAGAGCTTCATTGGCCATCGCATCAGCTTCTTTATTCTTTTCTCGAGGAATTGATTTGAAAGATACTTTAGAAAAACCAACTTTGAGATTCCATATCTCAAAAAAGAGTTTTTGCATCTTGGGATTGATTATCTTATATTCCCCTTTAAGCTGTTTGACTAAAAGTTCTGAATCGGACCTTATCTCTATTTGAGAATTAGCGGCTAACTTTTTACCAAAAAGCGAGATAAACTTCTTTAAGGCAAATATGACTGCTTGATATTCCGCTTCGTTATTCGTCACCTTATCCCCTATGTATTGACCGTACCTTTTAACGACCTCCCCTTTCTCGTTGCAAAATATCACTCCGATCCCCCCGGGACCCGGATTACCTCTCGAAGCGCCATCCGTATAGATTATCACTTTTTTCATTTCTTAAAATAATCTTTTAATCTTTGTTCAAATTCTATTAAGTTTTCATTCAAGATCTTAAAACCGGCTGCTGGAGGATGACCGCCATATTCGATCAATATATCGGAGCTTTGACTCATCAAATCAACCGCATTGAATCCTTGAGGCATTCTGACCGCTCCGCGACTTGTTTTGTCTCCTTTCCTGTAAAGAAAGACCGGCAATTTCATTTCAGCTACAATCTTTGATCCAGCTGATCCCAAAAAAGGAACTTTCCAATTCTTATTTCCTTTAAACACGAGAACATCGTTGTCGCTCACCGTTTGCCTGACTTCCTCGACCATATTGGAGACTTCTGCTTGCTTCAATTCATTTTTTTTATTAAGAGATTTTATCGTCTCTTCCATCTCTTTTTGATCATCGGATGTTAATACGTTATAAGCTTCGGTCTTATGATCTATGACACCGCTTGCTCCAAATACGGAAACAATTTTTTGAGCAATTTCTCTTATCGACATCTCGTCATTGACTATCCCTTGAGACCAGAAAGTTCTGAGTCCAGCTCTTTCGGTCTTCTCTAAATTTTTAAGTCCTTCTTCGATGATATCTTTGTTATCATCTTCTTGCTTCATCATATCGGCTATGGTTGACAAAGCTGCGATCTCGGAGAGACCGTCTCTTATCTCGGAGAAGAGATCTCCGGTCATCTCTTCGGCCAAATAGAAGATAAGTCCCGCATTGGCAAAATCTTTGAACGGATAATTGTCACCCTCTTGCTTCGGATCGACTATAATTGAAGCTTCAGGCAATCTGCTATGCGGTTGATGGTGATCAATTATTATCAACTCTATACCCAATCGTTTCGCGGTTAACGCTTCATCGAAATTGGCTATTCCGCAATCCATTACGATAAGTAATATTTTGTCACCCATTTGAGATATGAATTCGAGAGCTTCATCGTTTAAGCCATAACCCTCCTCCGATCTGTCAGGAAAATATACGAAAGATACTTCTCCTTTAAGATATTCAATCGTCTCTTTTAATATGACAGCTGATCCGGTTCCGTCCATATCAGCATCGCTGTAGAGAATTATCTTCTCTTTCTTGTCCATCGCTTCTTTAATTCTTTGAGCGACTTTTTCTATATTTTTAATCTTTTCCATAGTACCCCAAAGCTCTTAACCCCGGTAACTCTGTTCCGGCCATAAACTCCAACATGGCGCCGCCTCCGGTAGATATGTGATCTATAGAGTCTTTGACATTAAACTTATTAATCGCTATTCCGGTATCTCCTCCGCCGACCACCTTAAACGCTCTGTGATTCAAAGCCATCGCTTTAGCTATCTCTCGCGTGCCTCTTTCATAGCGTTTATCCTCAAAAAGACCCAAGGGTCCGGCCCAGATCATCATCTTAGCCTCACTGATTATCTTAGTAAAGATCTTTATCGTCTCAGGTCCTATATCGTATATCCCTTCGTCGCTTTTAAGATCGGCCGGCGAATCGATTCTGACACAATTGTCGCAACTGTAAGGAGAGACGACCAGATCAACCGGAAGATGAATCTTGGGTGAAGTTATCTCAACATCTTTGATTTCATTGACAGTCTCTTCGTTCGGCCAAGGTCTGTTATGACAAATCCCTTTGACCACCAGTATCTCATTAGCAACTTTTCCTCCTAAAAGAAGATGATCCGAGTTCTTCAAAAATGATTTGACAACTCTGATCTTTGAGGCAACTTTAGCTCCTCCGATAATTGTTACCATCGGATGCCAAGGGTTATCCTTTACTTTTGAGAGAACGGCAACTTCTCGAGCCAATCTGAATCCGGCGCAAGAAGGTAAAATTGAAGGCAGTGCCACTATTGATGCGTGCTTTCTGTGAGATACTGAAAAAGCCTCATTGATATAAAAATCGGCTAAAAGAGCCAATTCGCCCGCAAAAAAATTACTGTTAACCGTCTCTCCTTCAAAAAGTCTCAGATTCTCAAGAAGAAGAATGTCTCCGTAATCGGATCTTCTGATCGCTTTCTCCATCAAATCCCCTAACTCTTTGATAAATATAATCTTCTTGGAGAAAGTCTTTTCTAAGAAGGGGACAATCTCTTTCAAACTCTTCTTTTCTCCCGCATGACTAATAATCACCGCTCTTCCACCGTCATTGATTACTTTCTCTATAGTCGGAACAGATTCTCTTATTCTTAGATCATCTAAAGGCTTTCCTTCATGATCGATTGAAACATTAAAGTCACACCTTATTAAAATCGTCTTCTTGTTAAAATTAAAATCAGCGGGTGTCTTCATCTTTTTTTCTTTTACCAAGCGAACTCTTGAGAGCACTTCTTAACTTATCGATTTCTATCTCTTTCTTTTCCTTCTTTTTATCGGGCTTGCTTTTTTTCAATGAAGAGAAAAGGATCGGCTTTTTCAGCACTTCTTTCTCTAATGAAATCTCTGGAGTCTTTTTAGTCTTCTTTCTGCAACTCTTACAAAGAACCGGTCTCCCCGGTTGAGGTTCAAAAACAACTTTGGTTTTCCTGCCGCAATTGGAGCAAATCGCATCATAGAGAGGTTGAGCCGGTAAAGAAGTCAGAGGAACCGACTCGGGTCCAAACCATCTTCTTATCTTGTCCTCAATGATTTCTCTTGGCATTCCATATCTCTCCCTTGACACTTTCATTATCTTGTCTTTGGGACTCTCTTCTTCCAGTCGAGGTGGAACCAATGTTTCAGCTGAAAACGGATTACTAGTAAGACCATCTATCATTAATTTTACGTAAATATTATACTTTGGAAGGTTCACCAGATCTGTTGCAGAGAATTCGGGACTGAACTCTTTTTCTAAGAACTCCGCGTCTTCGGGTCCGACTCTGAAAGATATCAATGTTCCGATATTGCCAAAAACAGCGTCTCTTACAGGCTCTTCCATTTGGGCGATATACTGATGTCCCAATGTAAGAGAGAGTCTATACTTTCTGGCCTCGGATAGAATTGTGACAAATGAACTGGTGGCAAAATTTTGAAATTCGTCGACATAGAGAAAGAAATCTTTCCTCTCCTCTTCGGGAACATCGACTCTCGACATTGCGGCCAATTGAAGCTTGGTGATAACTAATGATCCCAATAATTTTGAATTATCTTCACCAATTCTTCCTTTTGATATATTAACAATGAATATCTTCTTCTCATCCATTATCTTTCTGATATCTATGGTTGATTTTGTTTGACCGACGATATTTCTTATCAACGGATTGGATATGAATTGTCCGATCTTGTTCTGAATTGCACCAGTTGCCTCCGATTCATACTGTTGACTGTACTTGGCATATTCTTGAGTCCAATAATTCTTAACGATCGGATCGGTAACATTATCCACAACTTTCTTTCTGAAACCCGGATCGGCAAACATTCTGTTTATTCCTAAAAGGGTCGAATCGGGATACTCAAGAAGAGCCAATATCGCATTGTTTAAAATATATTCCATTCGAGCCGACCAGACATCGGGCCATATCTTCTTAAAGACTCCCATCAATCCTGAAGATATCAGATGACGGTGAGACGGATCAACGTTCTCCATAACGTTAAAAGCTATCGGATGAGACAGATCGGCCGGATTGAAATAGACTACATCGTTTATCCTGTTTGACGGAACAAAATCAATCAACTTTTCAGCCGCTTCGCCGTGCGGATCGATAAAACCGATACCGTTGCCGTTTTGAAGATCTTGAATCGCCATATTCTCCATAAGAGAGGTCTTTCCGACACCGGTTTTTCCGATAATATAAAAATGACGTCTTCGATCGTCAAGCTTTATCCCAAACTTTTTTCTCTTGTTTCGGAAAGTGGTTTTACCAAAAAAAATTATATTCTTCATATCAAATTACTCTTCTATCGGTAACTCAAGAGGAGCTTCTCCTTTCTTCGCCTCGACTCTCGGAACTTGAGATGCCGGAGTGAGAGTTCTTGAAGGAAAGTGCCAAATAGTGGCCAATTCTTCAGTGTTTAATACAAACGAACCTCCCGAAAGCGGATAATCATAAGGGAGTCGTTCCACATATCTTCTAAATATTTTTCTCTTCTTCAGATAAAGTCTCCTCTCGGGAAACCAGAAAGGGTCATACCATTTCTTTCTCACCTTGGGTATCGTCTTTCCATTGGGCACCGGAGCGCAAGTATTGGTCCCAAAGTTGGTAAAATAGCTCATCGGAAGTCTGAGATTCGGTTTAACCATTACGTCTTTTTTGGACAGATAGATATACCTGATACCCACTTCAAATCCGAGCTTGCTTATCTTACGCTCTATTCCAGCAACGACGTCTCTCTCTCCTGGTGTGAGCTTCATCTCAGGAGGTATGACTTCAGTCTTTTTCTCTTCTCCGGCCGACAAAGTTCCTCCTTTTAAAACAGTGATAACATCTTCCAATATCGTTGTCGCCGGTGACGGCTTCTTTCTGTTCACTAAAGCGTTTATCTCGTCCTTTCCTTGCTTAATCCATGGAATCTCTCCGCCGATTGCGGTAGCTCTGATCTGAACCCAGATTTGCTCTCCTTTTTTCAAACTGCCCATTCCTTCAAGAAGGGAAGCCATCGGATCGACTCGCTTCTCTTCTTTAGCCTCTCTCTCGGTCTCAAAATCTCTATAAGTCTTGATCGGATAACAATTTTTGTTTGTTAACTTGTAATCGGTTCCCCACAGATCCCACTCTTTATTGGGAATATCTTGAGGGACTTTTTTGGCGTAATCATCAACTTCAAATATTTCGGCTTCGGGAAACTGCGAGTATAGGTGAGTCTCCACCAATCCTCTAGCTGATTTGTGGCATCTGATATAGAAATGTGGCACTCCATCTATCGATACAATGTCAAAAGAGTAAGAGAGTAAGTCTTGTCCATCCCACCACTTTTCTATCCAATTCGGTTCGGACCAGATCTGCCATAGACCGGTAATGACCGGCTCCATGGCTCTTATCGGTTTTGGATTCTCCCGAGGAATCCTTATCTCTAAAATGATCTGCTTCTGTTTGCTCCACCAGAGTTCATTGCGCCACCAGAGCCAAAAGAATGTGGCCGGCTTCCAGAGAATAAAAGGAAGAATCACCCACCACCAATTAATGAAGATCTTTTTAACGATCTCAAAATATGGCATCGCAATTGCCAGATACTCAGGTGCGACGCTCATCAAGTTTTGCCAAATCGATTGCATTAAGAGCTTTAGTTAGTTACATAACCTCCACCGGGCTCTCGTCTGAAATATTCTTTATTACTCAAATTTTGAATAACCGTATTCTCTTTAACGACTCTCCTTTTAAGAACCTCTTCCACTATCTCACGCCTGTTCATTGGGCGTCCAGCTTTTTCAAGAATCCTTTTTATAACGTCTTTCACTTCCCCCGGTTCATAACCCCACTCCCCGAGAGCATAAACACCTCTGCCAACCAAAACAAATCTTTTGTCTTTAATCAGTTCATTATGAACGGTTTGAGGAAGAACCGACTCGCCTATCTTTTTTGCAATTTCTCTAAAGTGAAGTGGCTTGGCACTCTTTTTTAATGTTAAGTAAGCTTTGTCTTTAATCCCCTTTGGATTTATTTCGGGCCAATCTTTCAATCCAAACATCCCGCTATCAGTTAGATGAATATCTTTTGATATCTCAAGATAAGAATTAATCTTTGAAGGAGACTTCGAGTCTAACATACTCAAACAATCATCAATTTTCAAAGGTTTCTTCTCTCTTTGTAAAATATCTTTTATATAAACAACCGCTGACTTAACATCTTCAAACTTTCTGTCGTTTAATCTCCAAAAAGAGTGAAAATCTTTGTTTTCTGAAAATCGACTGAAATTATCGTTGACCGAGAGAAGAAAAAAGATGTGATTTCTCATATCAATGTCTCCCAAAGATTTAATATACAGGTCTTCTTTTTTTAATCCTCCAAAATCAGATATCTTATCTCTTAATTCGGAGAAAACGCTGTTATACTTTTTGGATCTGTTTTCAATCTTGGAAAGTCCGTCACTCTCTATCTGACGCACCCTCTCTCTTGTGATTCCATAATCAACCCCAATAGACTCAAGAGATTCTTTTGATTTATAAGAATTTTTATTTAGCCCAAATCGACGCGATATTATATCTCCGGTTCTATCGGGGAGATCTTTAATAAGATCTGATGAAATTTGACGATAATCAAACATAAGCTATCTTTGTGTTCTAAATTTTAAATTGGACCAAGAAACTAACAAAGTTCCGGCCAAAAAAATTGATGAATAAGTTCCTAAAATAACTCCTGATATCATGGCAAAAATAAACCATCTTAAAGTTTCTCCTCCGAAGAAAAATATCGAAAAGAGTACTATCAGAGTTGTTAGAGATGTACTGATCGATCTGCCAAGAGTCTCATTAATGCTTTTGTTGACCACTTCATCAAATCGTAATTTTGGGTTTTTAGGACCGACCTCTCTAATACGGTCAAAGACCACCACGGTATCATTTATTGTGTATCCAAGCACTGTTAAAAGAGCCACTGCTATCGGTATCGTCATCTGAACGTTATAATACTTTCCCAAAACAACAAAGATTCCCAAAACAATCAAGACATCGTGCAAAAATCCCAATCCCGCCGCTATCACTCCATATTGCCATGATTTAACGTTAGCTCCACCGGTTCCGCTGAAAGTAATCGTGATATAAAGAGCAATCGCCAGAGAAGACAATACTATACTCAAAAGCGCTTTTTGACCCAACTCCTTACCAATAGTAGGTCCGATAGACTCAAATCGATTCTCGGTTGCTCCAACAAGAGCCGACTTGACTTCTTCATACTCTTTTTGTCCCAAATCGGACATTCTGATAACAAAACCGTTATCATCAATCGGTTGAATCACGACTTCTCCAATGTCAAGATTCGAGAGAGTCGCTCTCAAATCTTCGATTTGAGGTCTCTCGTTTTGATACTCAATCTCCATAATACTCCCTCCGGTGAATTCAATGCCCGGATTAACTCCTATCGTCACAATAGCAAATATGCTTGCTATAATAAGCAATCCCGAAATCGCATAACATAATTTTCTGTATTTAAAAAAAATAATCATATTCAAATCCAAAATGACTTTTTCTTCTCAAACCAAGTTCCCACGAATGACCTTAAGAAACTTCTGGTGACTACCATGGTGGAGAAAAGGCTGACTAAAAGTCCGATGATCAGCGTAAGGGCAAATCCTTTGACAAAACTGGTTCCAATGAAAAAGAGTATCAGAGCGACGATCAACGTTGTGAGATTGCCATCTCTTACCGAAGGCCAAGAACGTTCAAAACCATTGTTTATACTGTCTTTTAGATCACGACCATCTCTTAATTCTTCTCTCATTCTTGAAAATGTTAAGACATTGGCATCAATTGCCATTCCGATTGAGAGTATAAATCCCGCTATTCCAGACAGAGTAAGCACCACTGGTATAAGCTTAAAGATTGAAAGAACCACTATCGCATAAAATGTGAGACTTAATGATGCAAGAAATCCCGGAAATCTATAAACTATTGTCATAAAAAGAGCGATTATCAGAAAACCGACCATTCCGGCCATCAAAGATTGATTTAACGAATCAGTTCCCAAGGCCGCTCCAACATTTTGATGAGAAACCACTTCAATCGGAACCGGAAGAGCTCCGCTTCTCAATCGACTGACGATGCTTCTGACACTTGATTGATCAAGATCTCCTGTTATAACAGCTTTACCTCCCGATATCTTCTCCTTGATGATCGGAGCATAGAGATCGTATTCGGTAATTATACCGTCACCATCCGTATCTATGATTGATTTTCCGTCCAAAAAAATTGCCAACGGTTTATTGATGTTTCTTTGCGTCACCTGCTCAAATATGTCGGCTCCCTCGAGCGTGAATTGAAGCTCGATTATCATGGCTCCGGTGTTTTGATTGAATGTATGTCTTGCAGTCTTGAGATGACTCCCACCGAGTTCAGTACTTTTCCATTGCGAAAAAATCGGTAATTCTCTGGAAATCAATATGTGACTTGCTTCAATCTCTTGATTCTCATCTTCATCGGAATTTTTCAAAATTATGTGATAACCGAAGTCAGTTTCGACAATCCCACTCAATTCGCCCTGCGAGAGTCCGAAAACAGCATCTTCAAACTCTTCAACCATCGCTCCTCTGCCAAATCTGCCAAGATATCCTCCGTCTATCGCACTAAAAGTATCATCGGAATATCCTTTGGCTGTCTCAGCAAAATCAGCTCCCCCTTCAATCATCTCAAGAATTTCTTTCGCTTTCAGGTAAGCTTTCTCATCGATTTCATCTATCTCTTTTTCAAACTCCGAGTCACTTTTTAACTCTTTGAACTCTAAAAATGGTGTTTCTCCTATCATCTCCATCGCTTCTATCGGATCAACCACCCCAGCCAATTCAACGATCAATCTGTCGCCCTGAACTTGAACTAATGGCTCTGCGACTCCGAACTGATTAACCCGTTGCTCAATCAGATTTCTCAAACTGTCCATTCTGTCGGATTCCTCACTTTCAGTCGTTTCTGAAAGGTCCGCTTGATAGAGGATTTGAGTTCCACCCTTAAGATCGAGTCCCAACTTAAAAGATTTTTCGGATGCTTGAGGTAATCCGATGTTTGTCTTCTCCTTTATCCAACCGACTGCTCTGTTATATGGTGCAGGCACCACGAATGCGGTTAAGATAAGAGCGATGAAAATAATCAAAAGAGAGACTGTTCTATAATGTTTTCCATTCATTTTCATACATTCTATAAGAAAACTAAGGTTTTGTCAAACAATGATTTAAATCATCGGTTATTGAACTTTCAACCCGTTTCTTTTGTTCTCAACCATCATAATCTCATCAAATATGGCGTCGAGAAGCTGATATTCTTTGGCTTCTTTCAAGTTGACCCAAGCAAATCGATCACTCTCTTCTTCTTCCAATTCAACTTCTCCCGAAAGATAATCCGCCATGCAAGAGATCACTAATGACGGGTTGCCGTCCAAATGAACGGTGGCCAAACTTGTCACATACTCAATATTATCTATCTCTATTCCGACTTCTTCTTTAACCTCTCTCTTTAGGGTTTTTTCCAACACATTATACCAGTAAAACTCCGTATCTTTGGGTAATTTAAGATAATCGGAAGTCTCCACTTTACCTCCAGGAACGGTCCACATTCCGGGAAAACGCTTCTTATTCGGCGATCGCCGCGTTATCAAATACTTTCGATCTTTTATTATTATGGCGGTTACCGCCACTTCATGAAGATATTGTTGATTGAAATTCATCGGATGATTCTGTTATCACAATTATCTTTGCCGATCCTTTCAAATGTCAGATAATCCCATTGATCGATTCCGTATTCTTCACCCTTCTTTAGAGAAATCATCATCTCTTTATCAAAGTAACTCCGTGTCGGGATGTCTTCAAGCTTAGTATATCTTCTTACGCTTGTAATCTTAATCAAATCACCCCATGGAGTTGCATAAACTTCACCGACCTTGTATCTACCCAACTCTTGGCAACATCTTATACTCGAACATATGCCCCTCTCTTTGAGAGATTTGGCGATCTCTTTCCATTCTCGTTCAGGAAATGTTATCAAATGATAAATATCATTTCCCATAACTATGAATCATAATAGATCTCTCCTTTTTGGTAACTATCTATCGCCAATTTGCACATCTCAAAAATGGGTTGGGGAAGATCGTCAAGATCATACCAATCCCATGAATCCAATTTATGAGGTTCCAATACTTTTGGCTGACCGCTTTGCCATTTGGCTAAAAGCCCGATATGCACATAATGTTTCGGATCGTATTTGGTCACATTTGCCAAAAATTGAAACGTTATATCCTTAATCTCAATATCGGATTCTTCTTTCACCTCTCTTTTGGCACAATTTTCAAAAGATTCCATGTATTCAAGATGACCGCCGGGAAAAGCATATTCCCCCTCGCCATGCGATCCTTTCCTTTTTCCGAGCAAAACCTTGCCGTTCTTAAGAATCATCACTCCCACACCAACTTTTGGTTTATTTGCCTGGTTCATCCCTTGAAAAACTCAATTCATTGAAAAATTATGGTTTGTAATTAAAACCGTCTCGGCATTTATAATCTCCCTATCGAACCTTGATTCTATCTTGTTTCTTATTGACTCGTCTCTAACTCTCTATATGCATATTTATCATCGCACTTTGAGACTATCCACCCATTTTGACCATCTTTTTCAATACGGATGTACTGTCTTTTCCATATCTCCGTCTTACAACATCAAATTACCAATAGATCGCAATGCTTTATGACTCTTCTAAGATAATTCTTTTCTTAAAAGCTCCGCGTTCTTTAACTTTCTTTTCCCTTGCTTTGCCAATCTCTTCTTTACTGAAGTTCTTAAAAACAGATATCGCATCAATCACTTCTTGGATATCTGCCATCTCCTCGATCACCTCACTTTCACAAAATTCTTTCACTTCTTCCAATAATTTATCTTTCAGTTTTTCCCAATATTCATCATCGTCGGCAATATGTATGACAGGAGTTCCGCCCTTACTCTTTATATACTCCGGAATCTTATCTCTGACTAATTTATCGTATCTCATGATTTTTATTCTGCTTCCCGCAACACTTTTCTTGATTCATTTCTCATCTCGCAAGATTTCTGTAATCTTATCTCGCGGAATAATCCTCACATTCACCGTCTCCGTTCCTTGAATATGAGCCTTCATAAGTCGGTGCAGTCCATCAAGGATCAACCATCTCCCTTTATTCTCCATTATGTCTATCGGATATTTCAGTTCGGCTCTCACGGTTCGTTGATATTCGTCTTCATACTTTCTAGGATTTTCAATAACTTCTCTTGGAGTTAGGTTATACACTCCTCCTTTGTGCCAAAGAAACGGAATATCAAAATGCCAAACAAGCTCCTTAATATTCATATCGGTCACGGGAACATTCAATTTCCAAACTTTCTCTTCATCCCAGTCAAAATCAAATCCTACATCTTCGATAATCTTTGGAATATTATTTTCCATGACATTTCTTATATTTCTTCCCGCTACCACAGTAGCAAGGATCGTTTCTCCCTATCTTTTTACCATCGGGACTTCTTTTAACCGACGAAGGGGCCTGATCTCTCATATCAACTCCCCCCTTCTCAATCAAGCTCGGCGCCAATGTGACGGATTTAAGATTAAATATCGTCTCTATAATTTGAGCTTCCCATAACTTAATCAGCGTTTGAAAAGCTCTGTGCCCCTCATTCTTATACTCTATCAGAGGATCTTTTTGACCATATGCTCTTAACCTGACCGATTCCCTGATCGATTGCATATTTTCTAAATGGTTGACCCAGAGAGAGTCAAAGACTCTTAAAGCCACCATCTTTTCAACTTCTCTCATCTTATCTTCTCCAATATCGGCCTCTTTCTTTTCATATTCCTCTCTGCTTCGTCCATACTCTTGAGCTAAATCTATTATGAAGTCTTTTAATTCTCCCCTATCAGCTAAACTCATCACCTCATCTCTTTTTTTGTAAGCGATCTCACGATGTTTATTCATCACATCGTCATAATCAAGAAGATGTTTTCTGGCGTCAAAGTGAAATCCTTCTATTCTACCTTGAGCCGATTCAATTATTCCAGAAAGCATCTTGGCTTCTATCGGTTGATCTTCCGGAACTTTGAGGTATTGCGCTAAAGATTCAATCTTTTCTCCTCCGAAAACCCTGATAAGGTCGTCTTCTAATGATAAAAAGAATTGGCTTGACCCCGGATCGCCTTGTCTCCCTGATCTTCCTCTTAACTGATTATCGATCCTTCGAGCTTCGTGTCTTTCGGTTCCTATGACATGAAGTCCTCCGGCAGACCTGACTTTTTTTTCTTCTTCCGGATCAGCGGGATTCCCTCCGAGAATAATATCAACTCCTCTTCCCGCCATGTTGGTCGCCACAGTTACACTACCTAGTCTTCCCGCTTGAGCTATAATCTCTCCCTCTTTCTCATGATTTTTGGCATTTAATATTCTGTGAGCTATCCCTTCACGGTTAAGCATCGCCCCCAAAAGCTCATTCCTCTCAATCGATGTTGTTCCGATCAATACTGGTTGCCCTTTATCATTTCTCTCTTTTACCTCATCCACTATCGCTCTGTATTTTCCTTTAGTGCTTCGAAAAACCTTATCCGGCAAATCTTTTCTTATCATAGGTTTATTGGTCGGAATAGGGATCACGTCAAGGCTATAAACCTTGTCAAATTCTTCGGCTGAAGTCAGAGCGGTTCCGGTCATTCCCGATAATTTATGATACATTCTGAACAAGTTCTGAAAAGTGACTGACGCCAATGTCATCGATTCCGGTTTAACCAAAACTCCTTCTTTAGCCTCAATCGCTTGATGTAATCCGCCCGACCATCTGCGACCCGGCATCTGTCTTCCGGTTGATTCATCAATAATGATTATCTCCCCGTCTTTTACGATATAGTGATGATCTTTTTCAAAGAGCGGTTTTCCGGTGGTTGAATTTATCGCTTGAGCTCTAAGGGCTTGCTCTAAATGGTGCAGATAATTGACTCCTTTGTCTTCATAGATATTATCCACTCCCAATATTTTCTCAATTCTCTCTATTCCTTGTTCGGTTAAGGTAACCGTTTTCTCTTTCTCAAAAACTTCATAATCTTGATTGGCCTTCAATGAGGGAACTATTCTTGAGAAGCTTTTATACATCTCCGAGTTCTCCGTATCCGGTGCTGATATGATAAGCGGAGTTCGCGCTTCATCTATCAAGATTGAGTCAACTTCATCAATGATACAATAATGAAATCCTCTCTGGTTTCTGAATGAAAGATCATAAACCATATTATCTTTAAGATAATCAAAACCGAACTCATTATTGGTCCCGTAAGTGATATCCGCGTTATAGGCTTCTTTCCTAGAGCAAGGTCTTAAAAAATCTTGAATTATCTTAAAACCGCCGAGTTGATCCCTTATTTTATCACTCTCCTCTCCTTGGGCCGAAAAACCGGAATCATAGATAAAAGATTGCTGATGATTGACGGACGATGTGGTCAACCCGAGAAAATTGAATATTTGACCCATCCAAACCGTATCTCTTCGAGCCAAATAGTCATTAACTGTTATTATATGAACACCCTTGCCTTCAAGAGCGTTAAGGTATGCTGGCAGGGTTGCCGCCAAAGTCTTTCCCTCTCCCGTTCTCATCTCGGCTATCTTCCCTTGATGAAGAACGATTCCTCCTATGAGCTGAACGTCATAATGTCTCTGTTTCAATGTTCTTTTTGACGCTTCTCTTACTAATGCAAAAGCCTCGGGTAAAAGATCATCGATCGCCTCTCCACCTTTGAGTCTCTCTTTAAATTCTTCCGTCTTTTTAACGAAACCTTCCGATTGTAACCCGTCAAACTCGGATTCAAATCGGTTTATCTTATCTATAACCGACTGAAGACTTTTAATGTATTTTTCATTCGGATCACCGAATATTTTTTTAAGTAGTGACATGTTAAGAATTGATTGTAGCAAAAAAGTTCAATAATTTAAAGAGATTCTTTTGGACTAAAAGAAAGAGCTTCAATTCTTTGTATAGTCAAAAGATCCTTGAGCGTAAAGAGCTTTGATCTCAAAAGCCGTAAGAGCTCGAGAGTAGAGACGAATGTCGCCGATATCTCCGTTAAACCTGTAAGATGATCCGTGCCCCCCTATCCAAGCAACGGTTTTCAATATTTCAGTGCTGTTGGATCCCGACATCACCATCTCTCCATTGAGAAAAAACCTGATGGATCCGCCCAAATCTCGACTCAAAGCTACGTGACTGAAGATGTCCAATTCAACCTCTTGCCCCGATCGCAGAACATCTCCGATTCTGTTTGCGAGTTTTCCATCAGATACCGAAAAATGAAATCTTCCCGAATCACCGGACTCGTATTGGTCGAATATGAAAAGGTAAGAACTAACAGAATGTGGCTTAATCCAAGCCGACACGGTAAAAGAATCGCTTCCCTCTAAGATACCGTTTGTAAGACGAATTCCGTCTTGGCTTCTGTTAAA
Organism: uncultured Candidatus Saccharibacteria bacterium; assembly: GCA_964586065.1. Taxonomy (GTDB): domain Bacteria; phylum Patescibacteriota; class Minisyncoccia; order Minisyncoccales; family CSSED10-335; genus CAZPFW01. Next base: position 53,345 of record CAZPFW010000002.1, read on the forward strand.
ACTCATCGCCTTACCGCTTGTCCCAGGCACTCCGTCCACTAAAGTAGGACAAGATGTACAACTTCCATTGTTACCGTAGCCTGATAAGTCTTTGTATCTGTTGTCTTCATCATCAAAGTTCCACCAACCTACTAAGTCAGCTCCCAAGAGATTGTGCATGTTTGATTGAAAGGAGAGAGCGTTGGATATCTTGGCTTGTTCTCTGGCTCCTGTCAGATTGGAGAAGACTATGCTGGCTAAAAGGGCTAAGACTGCTGCTACTACAAGTAGTTCTACAAGGGTGAAGGCTTTGGAAAAGTGTGGTCTTTTTCGATCAATTCTCATCAATCACCAAAACCCTGCCTTCCCGAGAGTTCTTCTGCTTTCTTACGACTGTATTGTGA
>CAZPFW010000003.1:0-30250 GCA_964586065.1 uncultured Candidatus Saccharibacteria bacterium
AAAGTTTCTCAATAGAAACGATATCATCTCTCTTCTTTCGGTGTAGGGGGAGGCTCTGACGACATAATCTTCCGGATCGGATAAATTTCTATCACACATCTTATACTTTATCCTCTTGTTTATATAAGAGAAACTCTGATCTCCGATACCACATATTGAATTAAGCTCGTTTTTGTCTTCAAATACATATGCTTTATCTTTTTTTATTCGATAATTTTTTCTTCTGAAGCCAAATGATCCCGAGTCATTAAGATTGATGTTTTCATTAGAGAGATCAATCGTGGAATAATTATGTTCTTTCGCTATTTGATTAATTTTTGGAACCACGGTTTTCAAGATTTTATGCCTATAGTCAAAATATTCTTTCTTGCTACAACGAAAAGTCTGCTCTAAATATTGATGCGCTGGTTGAAGCGGATAGAATGATATTGAGTATGGTTTCAATTTCGTCGCTTTTAAGAAGCTACTGATGATAGATTCTTCGGTTTCGCCGTAAAGTCCGGCCATTAAGTCCAGATTTACGAAATCAAACTTAAGACTTTTTGCTTGTTCTATTGACTCTATTGTCTTTCCTTCCGTTTGATAGCCCCTATTATTCAATTCCAGAACAGTTTCATTAAACGTTTGAACTCCAAAGCTGATTCTGTTGAATCCGAAGTCTTTAATGATTTTTAATTTGTCAAATGATGAACTTGTCGGATGCATCTCAAAAGTCTTTTCTCCTTCGGGTAAGAAATCAAAAGATCTTCGAATCTCGCTTAATATTTCAAAAATCATCTCTTTTGACAATATGCTTGGGGTGCCACCACCGATATAAAGATTAGTAAATCTTTTCTCTTTAAATGTTTTGGAGAAATAACGAAGATATTTTATAAGAGTTAACGTATATCTTTCCAGCTCCTCTTCATCTTTCAACTCAAATCCCGAATAAGTGCAAAAATAGCATCTTTTGAAACAAAAAGGGATGTGAACATAAAGATTCAGAGTCTCTTTCGGATCTTTTTGAGAAAGATACTCTTTCCATAAATTTAAAATGTCGGGTAATCCAATTTCTTTCATGGGATAGATTTTTTCAATCAGCTCAACAGTATAAAAATTATCATCATAAGATCCATGACATCTTTTTAAGAAATTCTCTCTAAGCCTAACCTCTCTTTTAAGTTCTTCTTGCATAAAACAAAGGTCAAAGGCACCGCCCCGACCTTCTGTTATTTTTAATTGATAATTATTTTATCTCTGATAGGGGCTTCCTTCAAAAACCATGATCTCTTTAGCGGTAAAGAAATCTCTATCATAAACTTCTATTGCTCTTTCTGCAATAAATATTAAGACGTCATCCCAGATCTTAATATCATCAATTGTCCCAACTCTCTCTTCCTCCGTTACAACATCTTTTATGATGAATCTGGTCTCCGGGTTAAGCTTAACCTTCTTTTCAATACGCGGTTGAGTTGCATTTGCAAACATAGTCTCCATTGAAAGTGAAACTGTGATCTCATTTGCGGTAAAATTGGTATCGCTGATATACCCTTCAATAAGATTTCTCGGTCTCTCGGGAGACAATCTGGGGACTGTTTGATAAGCTTGCTCCGGTGTCTGATTTTGAGTTGTGTTCTCTCTAAAGAAAAAGAACCAAACGCCAAGAATCACAGCTATTATCAATAAAATGACGGCAATAATTATTAAATAATTGTTTTTTTCTTGTTCCATTTTATTTTTAAAATCTAATAATAAAAACCCGATTTTAAATTAATTGAATTGATCTTGATGAAAATGATACTCTTTGCGGATTTTACTATGTAAAAATATCTATTGTCAAGAAATCATTTTAGAGATTTAAATTCATCAACTCCGTAAAGATGGATATAGTCCTCCAAAACCCCGTCGCAACTATCAAAATAGGGACACCCGTCGCATATTGGAATTCTTACTTTCCTTGGATTTTTCTCAAGACACGGTGAAAAGTATTCCCTTAACTCCGGCGGCAGAGCGCAGGGCAAGAATTCAACCAACAATATCTTGGTTTCAGGATATTCTGCTTTAGCATTCTTTAAAACATCTTTAAGATGCTTTCCCGCTTGAGACATTTTAGCGATGAGTGACTTATTGTTTGATCGAGAGCTGAGCGGAGCAATATTTAATATATTAATCTCTTTCACTCCAATAGAATTGAGAAGAGTGAGAGCTTCTTTTAGCTCATTCATATTAAGTTTGTTCAGTGTAAAATTAACAAGAAGACTGATATCATCGGAAGATATTTGAATAATGTTCTTAATTCCGGAAATTGTCTGTTCAAAAGAACCTTTGACTTTTGTTTGCTTGTCATGAGTTTGACTTTTAGCTCCGGAAATAGAGACGGCTATCTGATTCACTCCTTTATCTAATACTCTTTTTGTAAACTGGGGATAAGAAAAAAGCCGACCGTTACTGGTTATCCCAACTTGTTTGAAATCAAGATTTCTCGCAAAATCGAGTATCTCGAGTATGTCTTTTCTCAATGTCGGTTCACGCCCCATTATGTTTATAAAATCATATTTTTTGCGAATTAATAATATCTCATTTTTCAATAATGAGATTGGTTTGTATTCATCCATTCTTAAATAGTCATCATGCTCGCTACAAAAAATGCAATCATTGTTACAATGATAACCAACATAAAGATAAGGCCCTATAAATCTTTCCGTAAGCATTGATTTGTTTTCATTAGATACTTGATTTCATCCTCGCCAAACATCTCCAAATAGCGACTCCACACTCCTCCGCATTCATTTTCAAATATACATTCATTACATACGGATGTTCTTTTTCTGTGTTTGTCTTTGTAAGAATTGTCAATAACCTCTATTCTTTTTGGTTTATACCCGACCTGCTTTGATATTTCCGATCTTTTCTTGGCTCCAACGAAAGAGAATCGCTTATCCTCTCTCATTTTGGCTGAAAAGACACAGAAGGGGAAATCAAAGAATTGAATACTAAGAGATTCTTCCGATTCTGCTATTTCAATAGTTGATTTGGAAAATTCTTTTATTCGAACAACTATTCTCTCATAGAGATTATCGGGAAGACTTCCCGGAATAAGATCTATAACCGACCATACGGAAATGTTAAGATTATGAAGAAGATTTCCCACATCCTTCAAATGAGAAAAATTCATTTCGGTAACGACAGTATTAACGGTTACCTTTGCATTCGTCTTCAAAACATTCTTAATTCCAGAAATCGTCTGTTCAAAAGAACCCGGAGTTCTGGTGATGGCATCATGAACCGAAGCGGTTGGACCATAGAGAGTGAATGTCACCCTGTTGATTCCGGATGAAACTGCTTTGTCACAAAACGAATTATAGCTGAAGAGTCTTCCGTTGGTGCTGACGGCGATCTCTTTATATCCAATATCTTTGGCATATTGAGCTAATTTCAATATGTCGGGTCTCACAGTCGGTTCTCCACCGGTAAACTCCACTTTGTTATAACCGTCTTCTTTGCCTTTGATGAGATCGTCTACTATATCGTCGGTGGTGCGATCAGATTGAAGCGCTTTTCGTCCCTCTGTATAAATTAATCTGTTACTGCATATGATGCAATTATTGTTGCAAGTGTAACCGACCATTAAAAGCAATATTTCAGAGCCTTTTTTCATTTTCCAAAAGCAACAGAGAGATTACTCATGTAATCTGTTTTTTTACTTTTCAATCTAAGAAAGAGTTAACAATTATAATGGGAACCGTGAGAGGCGTGAGAAGCGTGTGACGAGTGGGATGAGTGGGAGCCGTGCGATCCATGGGAACCGTGAGAGGCGTGTGATGAATGAGATGAATGGGAACCGTGTGAGCCATGAGAGGCGTGAGATGAGTGAGATGAATGAGATCCGTGGGAACCGTGTGAGCCATGAGAGGCGTGAGATGAGTGAGATCCGTGAGAACCGTGTGAGCCATGAGAGCCATGAGAGGCGTGAGAAGAGTGGGATGAGTGGGAGCCGTGGGAGGCGTGGGATGAGTGAGATGAGTGAGATCCGTGAGAACCGTGGGAAGCGTGTGATGAGTGAGATGAGTGGGATGAGTGTGAACCGTGAGAACCGTGGGAAGCGTGTGATGAGTGTGATGAGTGGGAGCCGTGGGAGGCGTGAGAAGAGTGGGAGCCGTGGGAGGCGTGAGAAGAGTGAGAGGCGTGAGAAGAATGCCCCGTCGATTCAAAAAAGCTGGTATGATAAGCAGGAACATTGGGAGTTGCCGCCAATACCCCGCCCGGCGCTCCTTCAGATCTGAAATAACTTGTATGGCTCGCTGAAACACTCTTTGCTACCAAGAATCCCAAAGCCGCCACTCCAATTCCAAGCTCAAGAGCATTTTTTTTGCTTATTTTACCTTCTTCACTTCTTATGAAATCAGAGATATTCTTCTTAATTTTAGGGATCTTTTTCTTCATTATCTACTATCTTCTAATTATCAAAAGGGTTGCCAACTCTCTTCGTTATTCTCACCGCGGTGAAAGAATCTCTTTCGAAAAGTTCAAGAGAGTCTTCTTTTGTTTCAACAGCTAAGTTATCTGAAACATTTATATCATCCAAGTTAGCCGGGCTTTCCTCTTTAGTCCCTAAATCAAAAGTGACATAAGTTGTTTCCTCTGTAATATTCACAATAACCTCTTTAGATGCTCTTGGAGGATTAATAAGCATGCTTTCGGTTAATGCAATAAATCTCATTTCACCTTTTTCTTTATCTATACTATAAACGTGTCCATCGATTACATTCGACGGAAAATTTGGATGAAGGTGTAATTTTTCAGATGATTCCTCGTTGTCTTCTTTTATCTGTAACTCATCAAGTATCATTTTTTCTCCCTGAAAAAAGTAACAAGAGAATATTATTCCGAGAAGAAAAGCTAAAACTATCGCCAAAGCGATTGTTATATTCTTTTTTGAGTTCATGGTTTGATTATAATTTTATAAGTCCTCCGTTTTAGTTTACTATGTAGAGAAATACCTTGTCAAGCAGAATTAAGAAAGAGTTTTGAGTTATTATTGATATCAGTGCCGAGAGAAAAAGGAACGGTGCAAAAGGGAAAGTTCTATATGTCTCTATCTTATAATCTTGATCATCTGCAAAGATCTCTTTTATCACTTTGACTTGTTTTTCATTGAATCCAGATGCATCAATCCATTGAAAAGAACTCATCTCCGCGCCATCTTTAAATATTCTGATCTTGTCCGTCAAGAACCTTACAAAACTCTTTGAGGGAATCATTCCTTTTCCCAAGTCTCCCACTCTCACCTCAAGTGTTTCTCTTCTTGAAACGTAAAGATCAAGGACGGATCGAGTAAATCCGATCAAAATCATAAAAGTGATTGCCGTCTTTGCTATCATTTCCAAAGATCTGATATTACCATTCATTATTAAAAAAACGCTATAAGAAAATATTATCAGATAAACTCCGATCTCGACCCTCTTATCTCTGCTCCTTATATGTGAGAACTGTCTCATAATCAAAAGCAAAATGAAATAGATTATAAACGGATTGAATTGAACGTCTGATCCGATCAATTTTCCACCAATCTTTATGATGTTCTGGATGATTATTATTATGAAAACATAGTCAATAAACATCTTTGCGATGACCTTTACCCTGATTTTCAATTTTGCAAACGTCCAATTCTCTTTTCCAAAAAGATTTTTTGTAATCTGCCCTCTTTCTTTGATCGCCGTAAAAAGCGCCGCGATCATTAAAATTATAAGTAAGGGAAAGAAGAGATTGACTAAAAGATTGAACGACGGAAAATAAGAGATATAAACGTTTGAATAAAACTTCAAAGGAACCAAAAAAGCATAGAGTGCAAAAAGTTTCCCGTCTCCGGCTGACCAAAGCTTGAAATGCCATAAGCCGTAACCGGCCAAAAGAGCCAAAAATCCGTTGATTGCAGACTCTGATAAATATCTGATGTTTTCCGGATTATGAAAAGAAAACCTGTCATAAATAAAAAGCGAGAAGAATAAAAAAACACCATAAACAAAGCCGATGCCAACCAGTTCATTCGGAATTTTACCGTATTTTAGATCGGTGTAAGAGCAAAGAATACCGACCATTCCCAACGGAATAAGAAAAGATAAGGTTATCAAATCCATCTACTAATCCTCATCACCCTCAACTCCAAGTATCGGGTGATAATAATGGTTATCGTTTATCTCAAGCTTCATCTTCTTCTTTATCGGTTGAAATTCTTTAATTCCTATCAATTCGTGATATCCGTGATGAATTCCAAGACAATACTCTTTATAAAGACATTTGTCACAAAGCAACGGATGAAAAACCTCTTCACCTCTTAAAGTTCTCCAAACATATTTCCAAAATCGCGGGGATATGGTGCAAAGAGGAAAGTGGTAAAGACGAAAGTCGGGAAACACTTCACCCCACTTCTCGGCAGTTTCCTCAACCGGCTTTCTCACTTCTTCGTGGGTGACATTAACTAACTTAATATTATCTTCACAAACCCCTTCAATCTCTTGATAGATTAAGACCACTCTGTCAATTCCGGGAAATTTCTCATAGATAAACTCACATATTTCAGATAGGATCTTATAATTCTGTTTTAAGATTATTACCCTGATCTCAATCTCGTGACTTGGATTTTTCCTATTCAGAAGGTTAATTATCCCGTCTACCGTTTGATTAAAGGATCCGGGAACTCGAGTTACAGCATCATGGATAGTGGAGCTTGGTCCATGTATGGCGATCTCCCATGTAATTGAATTAACTCTTGAAATTGCACTAACAAACGACGTGTAACAAAACCTTCGCCCATTAGAAGCTATCATCATTCGATTTATTGGAAAATCTTTTCTTATTCGAGTAATGATCTCTATAAAGCGCGGGTGTATTGTCGGCTCACCCCCCGTTAAAGTTATACTGTCACCGCTCCTTTCATAATAATCCTTATCCTTCTCGAGTCTCTCTAAAACTCTGTCGAAAGTATAATCGGGTGAGTTGTCATCCTTCTGAAACTCTTCGGGATTGGTGCACATAATGCACTTGTTGTTACATTTATTCCAAACACAAATATCAGGCATTTTACTTTTTTAAATATCAAATAAAACTTTATCTTGATCTTTGCCCCATTCTGCAATGTCTGCTTCGGCAACGCTATAATGATTTGCTTCGCGAATAAGCTCTTTCTTTGCTTTCTTCTTGGCTTCTTCCATACTTTCCGCTTCCACCCAACCCAAAACCTCAAAATGCTCCAAGCTCCTATAAGTTATTATATATTCTTTGTTCTTCTTTTTAACCATGTTTTTAAATTATTTTATCGGTTTTAATTCTTTATCTCCATATTCTTCGATATATTTTTTCCAAATTCCTTCACACTTTTCATAGAGATTACAATTATTACACTTCTTTGTGCGCACACGACCAACTATCTTTCTTGACCCCTCAACATCGTAGTTTTGAAAATCTTGAGCTATATGTTCGGTCTTAAACTTTTCAACCTCCTGAAGTTCACTGATCTGATTAAGATGATCTCTGAAATAACACAATGGAACGTATCTGATATGCCAATGATGGGCATTCGCCTTTTTCCCAATATCAAGGCATTTTCTTGCATAAGGTGCAACCTCAGATATCTTGGGGACAAGATCGTAAAAATCGCTAAATGCTCCTCCTTCATTGCAGTCAACGAATATAAACTCGCTGTTACTAATATCAAAAGATCTGATGAGATTGGCTATCTCCGGAAGTCTCTTGTAGTTTTGTTTCACGATACAAGTATTAGTTCCTAAACTGACTTTTAGTCCAAGTTTTTTTGAAATCTCTTTTACGTTTTCCACCCCTCTTACAAGTTGATTAAAGCTTCCCGGTACCCTGGTTAAAGAATCATGTATTTCGTCATCAGACCCATGAACTGAAAAAACTATACTGTTCAAACCTGCCCTTAGAGCCGCCTCAGTTATCTCCTTGTAAGAAAATATTCTCCCATTGGTCGCTATCATTACAGTAGAAAATTCAAGTTCGGAAGCGAATTTTATCAATTCAATAAAGTCAGGTCTGATTGTCATCTCACCGCCAATAAGCTCCAAATAATCAACTCCTCTCATCTTGGCTGCAATAATCTCATCTTTAATCTCAACAGTACTGCGAACCGGAAGGTCTCTCTTGTCCGCTTCCATGCAAAAAACACAATTATTGTTACACTTATATCCTGTAAATATTACCGCTTTATAAGTCTTTTCCATAAAACAGAGCTTATCACAGCTATATTAAAATTCAAAATTCAGTCCTAACCGAGCATTCTTTAGAAAATGCTGACTTGTCTTTTGCTTCTTTGAAAAGATCTTTCCTTGATTGGTACTTGTCAATGTTTGATCCCCTCGTTCCATCACAGAAAATCACTTTATTGTCTTTGACATTGAAAAGTTTATGACAATCAAAGCAATTCTGTGGAACATTCAATCTCTTTCCATCTTTTATGTATGGTAGCGGCGTTGAGACAATATAATTCAATTCAAGTTGACGCATCCAATCAATCATCTCTTCTATATCTTTGGCATTCTTTTCATTGATTTCGGTTAAATCAAAATCAACAAGAAAGATATCTTGAAAATCTTTTATCTCGTCTTTTATTTCGTCTATAAGTGATAAGTTTATCTTAATTGATTTGAAAGAGCTTTTTTCCGTTATCGGTTTCAGTTCATCCACTCCATGAATCCCCGCATAAAAATTCCAGATTCCACTGCACATCTTATCTAAAAGGCATAAGCCGCAACGGCTGTTTTTTACTTTCGTTTTTTCATGAAATTTTTGGGTCGCCAAGATGAAATTCTCTTCTTTGGCGGAATCAATTATCTTTACATTTTCAGGTTTCTCATTCTTTTGTTGATTAATAGTATAGATTTCATAACCCCTCAAGTAACAAAGCGGCAATATTCCGCAAGTGGCGATAGTAAACGTCATCTCGGACTCTTCAGTTTTTTTTAAAGCTTTTTGAAGATAAGGATCAACTTTTGACAACTTGGGAAAAATATGTTTGTTTTCTCTGGCTGCACCTTCGGGGTATATAAATGAGAAACAGATATTGCGAGTTTTTGGAAATTTCTTCTTAAGAAAATCAACAAATCCGGGTAAATCTTTGAAGTTATAGCGACAGATTATGTGGTATATTGAGATATTGCCGCCCATTCGAGCGATATTTTCTATTCCTTTTATCGTCTTATCAAAAGTCTCTTTCTTGCCAACTAGATATTCCGATATTTCTTTTTTATGAGAATGAAGCGATATACTGAAATTGAAATTGAAATTAGGTTTTTGAGCAACCTTCATTATCTCACCGGCATACGACTCATCGGATAACTTTACCGCATTTGTAAGAAGCGTTACTTTTCTAAAACCGCTCTCTTTGGCAAAGGTGATAAGTTCTATCAAATCGGGTCTTATAGTCGGTTCTCCTCCATCAAAAAAGATATGCTCCCATCCTTCTTTGGCCGCTTTGAGTATCGCTTTTTTACTCTCTGCCGTATTAAGATATCGGGTCGGTTCATTCTCTCCACCTTTGACGCAGAAAAGGCAATTCTCATTGCACTCTTTCAGTGATGCAAAATAGAGTTTATCTTTTGCCATAATTATTGAAAACAATCATTCTTAAGCGCCAGCTCTTTTATCTCTCTATCTCCATAGAGACTGATATAATCTTTCCAAATCCCTGCACAATCTTTAGAAAAACTGCACTTTGAACAACCCCTGACTTGCTCCTTAAAACAGTCTTGCCCTTGGCTTTCTTTGCCGATACTCACTCTTTCTCCTATGTGCTTATATCCTATCTGTTTAGTCATACCGGCCCTACCCTTGGCTGTAATAAATTCAATTCTCTGATCTTCCCTGGCTTTGGATGAAAAAAGACACGGAGAGAAGTCGAAGAATAAGATATAATAGAGATCATCTCGAGATAAGATTAATTTGTTAAGGACTAGGGAAAGGTCTTCAAATCTCACAGCCAGCATCTTATAAAAAAGCTTAGCGTTTCCGTAGGGAATCAACTCGGCAATCGACCACCTTTTGACCCCAATTTTAGACAAAAGACTTTTAGTCTCTAATAGGTGAGAAAAGTTTAGAGCCGTAACCACTGTACTTATGGTAATTATAACATCTTTAACTTTCAAAACATTCTTAATTCCAGAAATCGTCTGTTCAAAAGAACCCGGAGTTCTGGTGATGGCATCATGAACCGAAGCGGTTGGACCATAGAGAGTGAATGTCACCCTGTTGATTCCGGATGAAACTGCTTTGTCACAAAACGAATTATAGCTGAAGAGTCTTCCGTTGGTGCTGACGGCGATCTCTTTATATCCAATATCTTTGGCATATTGAGCTAATTTCAATATGTCGGGTCTCACAGTCGGTTCTCCACCGGTAAACTCCACTTTGTTATAACCGTCTTCTTTGCCTTTGATGAGATCGTCTACTATATCGTCGGTGGTGCGATCATTGGCAGTCTTATCGTCTGGCCTGTTACTGCATATGATGCAATTATTGTTGCAAGTGTAACCGACCATTATGATTAAAGTTTTTTTATTCATTAATAATTTAGCGGCTTGAGTTTTCCCGAACCAAATCTGTCTATATCAACTTTGAAAAAGCCCGGGCATACGTCATTCATCTTACATTTCAGACAGAAGGGGAGTTTGGTTTGAATCCTGTAGAAAGGAACTCCTCTTATCACTTCATATCTGTCAACCTTTCTTTTTCCCAATGAAGGCGGTTCTGCAAACCTTATTATGCTAAAATTAGTCTTTCCAAAGACACAAAAAGGTATATCAAGAAAATGGAAAGCCTTATCGTTTTCTACAATATACTTATACGACTTATTTAAATATTTGTTGAGATCTTTAAAAGGGATGTAAAAAGAGAAATCATTATTGGCAATGCAAGGAGTTCCGATATAAAAATCATCCACTTTCAATTTTTCAATTAGATGGAGTAACTCCATTAAATCTAAGCAATTTTGTTTGGTTATTAGAGTTGAAATTTGCAAATCAATCTTACTCTTTATAATCTCTTTGATTCCGGCCAATGTTTTATCAAAACTTCCCGGATTTCTGGTTACTGCATCATGGATTGAAGCATTTGATCCATAAAGAGGAATCCTGAATTTATTGATTCCGGCTGAAATAAGTTTTTGACAAAGATTGTTTTCAGCCAACCCCATCCCATGAGTTGAAAGCTGGATCGTTGAGAAGTTTCCTTGTCTTACCTTTTGGACAAAAGAAACCAAACCTTCATACTCAATCGGATCTCCTCCCGATATGTCTATTGATTGGAATCTTTTTAATTTGAAATAATCAAGTGAATGCAAGGCGGTTTCTTCTTGCCTTTTTTTTTCTCCTTTTGAAAGAGTTTTTACTCCGCCACAAAATAAGCAATTATTACTGCAGTGAGTTTCAAATATTATTGAACCAAATTCGGTTATATTCTCTTTTGTCATTTTTTGATCGGAATAAATTCATCCCAGCCAAATATTTCCGGATACTCTCTCCAAGGTCCCTCGCAAACGCCAAAATATATGCAATCTTTACAATCAGGTCCTCGAGATTTACCTTTATCCCATCTATATTTGGTATAATCTTTAATCTCTAATTTTCCGTCAAAGACATGAGCCTCGGGCATGATATTCTCTGCTATATATTTCTCATATCCTTGCATAAAGCAATATGGAACGGCTTCGGTCATCACTTTAACTCCGGAATCAATTCCGACACGAACCCCTTCTTTGATGTAGGGCGCTGCTTCGGACATCTTAGGAACCACCTCTTTTATTAATTTTTCGTCAGAAGCAATTATTTCATTTATATGGATGAAGGCAAACTGAAACTGATTAACTCCGAGTTTGACTAAAAGACGAGCCAAGTTTGGAATGTCTTTGAAATTATCTTTAACAACCACTGAATTGGTCATCACATATTGTTCAAGCTCGCGAAGATTCTCTATGCCAGTAACTGTCTGCCTCCAACTCCCAGGAGCTCTTGTTAACTTATCATGAATATTGGCTAATGATGCATGAAGTGCCGGGGAAAATTCATTGGCACCAGCATCAATTAATTCTTGACAATACTTAAGATAAGAAAACATTCTGCCGTTACTCTGTATCTGGATGAAATCATAGCCTAATTCTTTGGCATCTCTTACTACATTAAGAAGCAATTTCGGACGAAAAGTGGGTTCGCCTCCGGTAAAAACCACACTATTAGCTCCATCTCTTCTGCCCTTTGTGAGACGTCTTTTAATCTCTTCATAAGGCAGATCGGGCTCTTTAAATCTCTTGTCTCCTTGAATACAGAAGATACAACGATTATTACAACTAAAACCTATTTTAACATCAACTCTTTTCATTTAGTGATAGGAGAGATCTCACCGTCTCCAAAGACCGCTTTATACTTCGTCCAAAGTCCGTCACAATGGGTAAAATAACGACAATTAATACATTCTGCTTTCTTATATTTACCATCTATCTCGTAAGGAGATCTGTTATCCCTTATCTCCAATCTTTTCATCGTTTTATGAAGAATTGGTACCGCTTCCGGAAATATATATTTATGATATTTGTCTTCTAAAAGACAAAAAGGTATGGCTGCCACTCTAACGTCAGCCCCGATCTCCTCGGCCACATCCAATGCTTTCTCCATTCTCAATGCAACTTCTGATATTTTTGGCAACAATTTTTCCGTCAACTTCTGATCGTCTCCAGCAAAAACAGGATTGATAAAAGAAAGTTGAATCTCATCTACTCCCGTTTCAAAAAGCAACTTGACCAGATCGGGGAGATTTTGATAATTCATCTTGTTGACTACTGTATTGGTCTTAAGACGACATCCCATCTTTTTGAGAGTTCTCAATCCTTTGATAGCCGCCTTCCAACTACCGTTGTTAAGAGTGAGCGCATCGTGCTCTTGAGCACTTGATCCGTGAATCGACACACTTACTTGATCCGATCCGGCTTCCACAACTTTTTTACAAAGATCTTCAGATGCAAAAGAAATTCCGTTACTTTGTATTTCGATTCTTTGGTAACCGATCTCTTTGGCGAATTTTATCGATTCTATCAACATGTCCGACCGAAGAGTGGGCTCTCCACCGGTAAGAACAACGTTTACAATTCCTTCATCTTTCCCCTTTTTTAACCTCTCTTTCAATTCGTCGATAGAGAGATCTGGCTCGCTTAATCTCATGTCTCCCTGAATACAGAAAAGACAACGATTTTCACAGTTATAGCCTAATTTTATCTCTGTTCCTTTCATGTCCAAGATTCAAACACTTTTTTGATTTCAGGGTCTTTCATCTTATTAAAAAGGTAATCCAGTTGAAATCTGTTTTGCTTACACCATTCGGTGTTTTTCATTTGAGGAAAAAGATTTCCGTAAAGTGCGTAGTTCTTTACAGGACAAACGCCACAATACGGCTTATAAACGCAAAGGTCACAGGACAGATTCTCTAACATTGAAGAGTTGACCATCGTCTTTGTCTTATCATTCCAAACTATATCATCATATTGACTCTCGTTAACATCACCTATGACAAACGTGTCATCTCCTATCATTCTACCCTCATCGCAAGTGAAGATCTTTCCGTCATAATTGTAAAGAACTTGACCGACTGCAGCACCGCAAGGAGATCTGAGATCGGTAAATCCGGGATCTTTGGCGGTTAATATTTTCTGAAGCATAATGCGACATCCTCGCTCCATAAAGAATTCTCCTTCAAGGTTGATTGAGATGATGTAGTCCATTGATTTCTTCCAAAACTTAAGAAAATCTTCAACCGAATATCCGATCTTGTCGCGCGCTTCTCCTCCTGACTTTCCAAGATAACTCAGCGGTCTTAAAAATATACCTTCAAAACCCCGCTTTCTGTACTCGTCAATAATCTCCTCCGGATAATCAAGAGATTTTCTGGCTACGGTTAAAAGAGCCGACAAATTATAAACTGTCTTTCCGGCTTTTAACCTCTTTTTTTCCAACTCTTTTATTTTTTGAATCCAATCAACTGTTATCTTGTAACCGTTTAGATTCGGTAACGGCCTATTGGCGTTATGTAAATGTTCCGGTCCGTCAAGCGAAGTGCAAAGAGAAACCATATTCTTAACAAGAAAATTTAACCTCTCTTCGTTCATTAAGCTGAAGTTGGTAACGATTGACATATTCAACTTTCTGCCTCTGAAGCTCGAATCTTTACTCTTCTTCTTGGCGTAATTTACGACATATTTAACTACGGGCCAATTAATCAAAGGTTCGCCTCCTTGAAATTCAATTGTTATAACCGGACTGGGTGATTCAAATATTAGATCGACCACTTTCTTGGCTGTTTTTCTATCCATATCATAATCAATGCAATCAGCGGGAAGAGAACTGGCCTGACAATAAACGCACTTGGTATTGCACCTTAAACTGACTACTATAATGTGAAGATTCGGACCCATTAAAAGAGTACAATTCTTGTCTGCATATCTCTGAATAAGACCGTCTAATCCGACAGCATCTTTTATAAAGCCTTCATTTACAAGTTTCTGGTAAAGCTCGCTCTCTTTGTCAAGATTTCCTTCAAGAAAATCTTTAAATTCTTTTTTGGTTAATATCGCAAAGAAACCGAAGTCGTTGGTAAGAAGATATTTATCACCAATCTCTTTGAATCGAAAAAACCCGACTTTTGAGTTTATTTTAACTTTTGTTAAATCTGTTTTTTTCATCTTTCTATATTTGTTGTTGCATTCCAGCTAAAACATAATTGCAGAACTCATCCTTTATCAGCTCCTCTTTTCCTTGATCAATCCCTTTTGCTTTGACTTTAATTACATCTTTGTCTGAAGAAACGGAAAAGACCGCTATCTCGGAATATGCATCAACCGCATCTTTTATTGCGCTCATCTTATATAATTTCTTACTGAAATTTATTTCTAACATTTTTCTTTTGAATCATCCTTTTCGTCCTTACTGAACTTCTCTTCCCACGGAACTGCGATTCCAAGGGGATCATCCATCCAAGCATCGCTCTCTTCTTTCATATCTGTTTCGGCTGAAGTTAACATTGCATCGCCTTTAGAGGCCGAGAAAAGAACGACTCCTGCGATATACTCTCTTAGCTTTTTATTGTTTTTTGATATTTGATATCTTAAGCTCGAGTTGAGAAGTTCATTTAAAAATTCGCCTCCGAGATTTTCGAGCTTCTTGGCACTCATTTTCTTTTTCCCTTTGAGATTCACTCTTATTTTTTTCCCTCCGTCTTCAAGAAAGATGTAACTCTTGTCGATAAAAACATATGAAGCGCCATAGATCGCTTCAAGGGGATAAACTTTATGGTCAACAGGTATAATTACTTTATTTTCTTTCTCATTAATTTTCATCTTTTTCATTAATTATATTATCCAAAAGTAAGATTATTTTTAATATTATCTTTGATTGCCCTTAATTGCAATACTGTCATTTGTCAATGATTTAGTTATCTGATCTTGCCCAAAGAAGAAGAGGAAAAAAAGCATCCAGTCATCTTTAAAACTATCCTTGATATAAAACCCGTCTTCATCCGTTCGGGCAACTCGAAGTTTTTTTATCTTATCTATCGCCTCACCAAACTCCTCAAAGAGATCTTTGCCAAACATCTCTTTGAACCTCTTCCTTGAGACTGACCCTTTGAATGTGAGTGAATAGCATATCTGTGTAAGCATCTCTTTCTTCTCTTCATAAAGACTGGCCGAGAATTTATAATCTGAAGGGTTTTTGGTTAATAGAGACCTTGATTTGTAATAGATTTCATCCTTGATATAGGAGTGACTGAAAGTGCCTAACCCGAATACGGATGATTTGCTACCCCCTTTACGTGTGATTCTTTGAGAATACTGAAAATCTTTTTTATTGAATATTAAAGTTCCGAATTGTCTCATTCCAATCTCCGAAGTTGATGAATAGGGAATATTGTATCCATTCTCTTGAGCAATTATACTTATCTGATCCGAAACAGACTCCATTACCTTTTCTTTCCAATCAAAAAACTCCGTTTGACTCATTTTACAAACATCTGAAAGATATCTGTTTCCGGGCTTTAACGAATAGATGTATATCGTGTCCGGTTTTAACTCTGTCGCTTTCCTGAAACTCTCTGTAAAACCCTCTGAATCGTCTCCGTAAAGGCCTACCAAAAGATCAATGTTAACAGTGTCAAATCCGACATTCTTGGCATCTTGTAATACATCTTTGACCATCTCATATGTCTGATAACTTCTCTTGTTCAGGTCCAATGCTTTCTTATTAAAAGATTGAACTCCGAAACTAACCCTGTTAAATCCAAACTTTTTTACGACTTCCAACTTATCTTTACTTGAGCTTTGAGGGTTGAATTCTATCGACCATTGGATCCCTTTTTTAAACTTAAATGTAGAAAAAAGTTCCGTGAATAATCTCTCCATCTGTCTTGAAGAAAGTAGGCTTGGAGTGCCTCCCCCGATAGATAAGTCTGAAAATCTAAAATTCTCAAAAGTTTTACCAAAAAAGCGATAGAAATCAATCAATTTATCAATATATTCGGATATCTCCAAATCATTTTGTAATTCAACGCTCGGGTAACAGCAAAAATGACATTTTTGAAAACAATAGGGAATATGATTATAGAATTCAATGTCACTGTCCGGATTCTTTTTAATATAATTCTCCCATAAGCTTTTGATTGAAAAAGCGCTTGTATCATATCTCTCTCTTCTGTCTAAAAGTAAAACTCTGATAAGATGAGCATTATCCGGAGACGTGATATTATTTCTTTTTAAAAACTCCTTGTATATGTCAATCTCACTTCTCATAACTGGTCTTTACTAATGAAACTTTATCTTTCCCAACAAAAAAAAGAAAATAAGGAAGCCAATCTTCTTTGGCTTTGAAAATTATCTTCTCACTCAAAACCTCAATCACTTTCAATCTCTCCAACTTAGATATCTCTTTAGGAAATTTCTCTTTAAACTCCACTCCGAAGTTTTTTTCAAATTTCAAAAATGAGATTGATTTACTAAAGTTCAAGCTTGCATAGATATAGGTTAAAATTTCTTTTTCTTTATCAGACATCCTTCCTGAAAAAGAATATTCATCGGGACTCGTTTCCAACGATCGATTCATTCTATAACTCAACTTATTTTCAAAACTTGAAGATGCGTGTTGACCGATTCCAAAAACTGAAAACGCTTGATCATTCTTGGAGAGAAATTCTTTTCCGAACCCCTTTCTTTTTTTATGAAAAGATATCATACCTCCGCTCTCTCCCCTTGTAGCCGACAGAGCCGACGAAAGAAGGTAATCATTTTCTTGAGCGATGGAGCGAATGTCATTCATTGACGATTTAATCATCTCTCTTCTCTTTCTTAAGAACTCTCCTTTTCCCATATTGCAGATGTCAAGATACTGTCTTGTTGGTTGAAGAGAATAGAGAGATATCTTATCGGGGTTCATTTTGATTATCTTATCAAAGCTAATAATAAATCTTTTTCTATTGTCTCCTAAAAGCCCGTAAAGCATATCCACATTTATCGTCTCAAATCCAATTTCTTTAGCCTCTTTCATTAATTCGGCGATATCACTCTCTTTTTGATGACGATTATTCATTGAGAGAACTAAAGAGTTCAAAGATTGCACTCCGAAACTGATATGATTAAACCCCAGTTTATGAATAATCTTGAGCTTGCTTCTTGATGAAGACGATGGATGAAGTTCAATTGCAATTTGACCATCGCTCCTGAATGAAAATCGCTCAAAAAGATTAGAGAAAAGCTTCTCTATCTGAGTAAGGCTTAAGATACTCGGAGTGCCTCCTCCGACTCGAAGTTCATTAAATTCAAAATTTTTAAAAGTGGGCGAGAAGAAGTTGAAGAACTTCAACAAAGACTTTATATAGTTGTCAATCTCTTTTAATGAAGACGTCTTATAGCTGGAGTAACAACAGAAATGACATTTTTCAAAACAAAAAGGAATGTGTAAGTAGAAATCAACGGGTCTTCTTTCATCTCTTTTTTCCCAAAAAGTCTTGATTTCTCGAGATGAGAATTTTCTTACCTCTTCTTGATTCAAAAACAGCTCTCTTACCAAATAAGATCTGTCTTTATCGCCTAAGCTTTCGATAAAATCGCGATAACAATCAAGTTCTTTCTTTGAAATAGCATTGCTCATCGACAACCCTTAGATGATTCTTCTGATAAGGATTGCTTCCATCTTATTATCTTTTTTTTGTCCGAAAATAGAAACCTTGTCTCCTTTGGTTATTTCACTCCAAGAAAGATCTTTAATAAACGAGGGTTTATCTCCTTCCTTTTTGATTTCTGATTCTATAATTTTTGATAAATCTGTCAAAAAAACTTCTGTTTTTTCATTGTCAGATAAGATTACAAGAGAGTCCTTTTCTTTTCTCTCAACTATTCCATCCAATAGAACAGCTGTCTTATTGGCCATGATCTCTTTAAGATTCTCATCAAAAACATTCCTGCCTTTATTTTGATTACTTTCGTCGATTTTAATTTGATCTCTATTCATATCGTTCTTAAATTTATTCTTTTTATTGTTTAAAATTTCTTTGGCTTTTTCCTCCTCTAAAAAGAAGAGTGCACAGACAAGTCTATCTTCCGGCAGGTCAGACGTAAAAACTATCTCCTTTTCTTTTACAGAAACCATTCCTGTTTCTTTGAGTTTCAAGATAACATCTTTGAACTCGTCCATTATATCTTTATGATATGTTTTTTGAAACCTCTCTCTTGAAATCCCGGCTGTTAAAGAGAGATTATTGAATATGAAAAAAAGCATGCTCTTTTTCTCATCGTAAGGTGTTACAAAGAACTTATAACTTTCGGGATCATCTTTCAACGGGTCATCCATTGTATAACGAATCTTTCTTTTAATGGATGATAGACTCTTGTATCCAAGACCGAAAACCGTACTATCTTGCTCATTACTAAAGCAATAAAACTTGCTTATATTAAATTCTTTTTGAAGAAAGACCCATGTATTTTGATAACCGAGGGACGGTAACGCACCCGATCCTAAACTCATATACCCCGCCCTGTCAGCAATAAGAGTTATTTCATCTATAACGGATTCAATGGATCTTTTGGCTTTATCAAAATAATCCTTAAAGCTTAAATTATAAATCTCCTTTAAATAAAATGTTGTTGGCTTTATAGAATAGAGATATATTGAGTGAGGATTCAAAGACAATGCTTTTTCAAAGCTCATAATCGATTTCTCTTTGGTGTCTCCGTACATTCCGGACAAGAGGTCGATATTGATCCACTCAAAACCCAAATGATGCGCCGCTTTCATCGTTTCTTCCACAAGTTCATTGGTTTGATCTGCTCTATTGTTAATTTCAAGCATTTTCTCATCAAAAGTTTGGACTCCCACACTAACCTTGTTGAACCCAAAATCTCTTAACGTTTTCATTTTGTCAAAAGAAAAGCTGGATGGATTAAATTCAAAAGATTTTTGTCCCAAAGAGTTGAATTGGAACAATTCATCTATTTTGTTCAACAACTCATACAAAAGATCTCTGCTTAAGATACTTGGAGTGCCTCCTCCAATGTGAAGGTTATCAAATATTTTTTGATCAAACGCCGGAGAAAAGAAATGAAAATATTTGATGAGTCTTTGGACGTATTCTTCAACTTCCTCTTTACCTTCGGGTGTCTCTCCCGCATAGCAACAAAAATGACATTGATGGTAACAAAAAGGAATGTGTAAATAAAAATTAAGATCCTCGTCTTTTCTATTGCGATATCTTTTCCAAACATCAAATATCTCACTTGCACTCTCTCTATGGTTTTTGGGGCTGTCTATCAAAAGGCGGAGGTTGGATAAATCATAAGGACTTAAATCACCAATCTCTTTGTTTTTAATTATATCCCTATATCTAACTAATTCTTTTTGAGCTCTCTGATTCATCATTTAATGCGATATCGGATCTATTTTTGGTAAGGGGGATTTGATGGCTCTTTCTATCTCAAATTCATCGACAAAAAAGAGAAAGAAAGTCACCCAATCTATCTTTTTGGTGTCAATTCTCAATCGATCACCTTCAATGTAAAAAGCCTTCATCTTTTTAAGATCATTAAGAGGTGCTTCAAATTGATCAAAAAGATCTACGTCAAAATTATTCTTAAACCCCGACAACGATATTGAATTACTGTAAGCAAGCCCGGAGTAAAGGCTGAAAAGCATATCTTTCTTCTCATCATAAAAATTGACAATGTATTGAGACTTCTCCGGATCAGGTCCCAACGCCTCGTCTGTTGAATAAGTCATTCTTTTGTAAACAGACGAATTACTGTAAGGTCCCACGCCAAAAACCGAACTGATTCCTTTCTTTTTGGGGATGACTCCTTTATCGGGATTACTTCCTTTCTTCATTAAGTAGAGCAGATCTCTTTCTCTTATATCCGGATTTTCTTTTGACAACCCCGCGATAAAATAGCCTGATTCTTGCGCAATCTCAATGACTTTGTCCGAAACCGCCCCCAGCAGTGTCTTCTTTTTTTCTCTAAATTCATCTTCACTCATTTTGCAAACATTCTCAAGATATTTTGCAGTTGGCTGAACTGAGTAGATATGAATTGAATCGGGTCCGAAGCTCAAAGCTTTACTGACACTGCTGATCAATTTTTCTTCATTGTCACCATAAAGTCCCGACAACAAATCTATGTTAATCGTCTCTATCTCTCGTTCTTGAGCTTCAGACACGGCCCTTATAACCGCTTGCTCGGTTTGATAACCTCTTCCATTTACTTTCAGAACATCCTGATCAAATGATTGAACTCCGAAACTGATTTTATTAAACCCAAAATCTTTAACCACTTTCAACTTCTCAAAAGAAGAGCTTGATGGATTGAATTCAATACATTTCTGACGATCTTCTTCAAACTTAAAAAGGTTGTTCAACTCTCCAAACACTTTTTCCATCTGTTGAGCGGTTAGGATGCTTGGTGTTCCACCTCCGAAATAGATGGCGGAGAATTCTATGTCTTTAAAAACGGGGGAGAAGTAACGATAATGCTTTATCAAATTGTCGACATAATTTTTTAGATCGCCAGACGACTTCAACTCATTACTGGAGTAACAACAAAAAGAGCATCTTTGATGGCAAAAGGGGATATGGTTATAGAATCGAATCTCGCTTCTATAGAAGTCGGTTTTTATAAACTCTGCCCAGGCGTCAAAAATAATTTTAGCACTCACTGTCTGACTCTTTGTGGAACAAAGAAGCGCTATCCTGATAAGATAAGTGTTATCAAGAGAATCCGAACAATACTTTTTAATGAATCTTTTATAAAGTGATATTTTCTTTCTCATGAATTAAGAAACAGGGACCCGATTTATTTCAGGTCCCATCGTTATCTCATCTCTGTAATTATATAAGAGCGGGTTGATCAATATGATCCGATCCCGATGAATCAGAATGATCAGAATGAGTGTCGGTATGCGGAGTGTCTCCATGATCGTTATAACCCGCATTATCACTGTGAGAATCAGAATAACCTCCACCTGAATGGTTAGGCCAATCATCATGAGTCGGATATCCTTCAACATAACCACTGATACTGTCACCGTGAGGGCTTGCGCTTCTGACATAACCGCTGTAGCCTCCGTCTCTCCAATCACTCCATCCGGAACAAGAGTCGGACCAGTTATCATAATCGAGCCAATCTTGGTAAGAGTCGGACCAATCATCATGATCAAGCCAATCCTCATAATAATAATCGCTGTGATCGGAATGTCCGTCCGTGTAAGAATCAGACCAGTTACTGTGAGAATCGCTGTGCGGAGTGTCTCCATGGTCATTGTGGGCCGCAACATTGGAGTGCGTATCACTGTGATCCGGCCAATCGGCATGCGGGACATCACTATGCCAAGCTGTTTTTCGTCCTCCCTGACCAATATAATATATTCTGTTTGATTCCAACCAAAGATATCCAGAAGTTCCCGTTCCTGTTAAAATTTCTGATGGAAGCTCCCTTACATTTCCAGATGAGTCGGTATAATAAAGTTGGTTTCCTTGAATCCAAAGATAGCCCGCCGAACCCTTGTTTCCCGTAGCTGTTCCTTGTTGCCCCCTCTTTTGACCGTTGTTGTCAATAAAACAGAGGTAGCCTCCTTCAACCCAAATATAACCTGGTGTTGCCATTTATTTTTAACTTTAGCTGTACATGTTTGTCCCGACTGGAATCTTAAGCCTTGTCGCAATATCCGCTTCAGATGCATTCCTTATGGGTTTATTACCCATATCCAATCGGTCGTTTGCTATACGAATTGTTCTGGTTCCAACTTTCAATATCCCACAATCAAGGCAGATCTTTGCAGTGGGAACCGATACGATCTGATCTTCATGTTTTGCCATTACTAATGCCCACCTGTGAGAGCAATCACTGATTGTTTTTTCTTTTTTCATATTATTACATTTAATAACTAAAAATTATTTTTGTCAAAGTGATCTCCATGAGCTCCGTCATTGTGTCCTGTATCTTGATAAACAAAAGCGTCATCTTGATGCTTGCTGTCTATCGGCCGAAGGTGGTTATCAGTGTGATCAGTATATGGCACATCGCCGTGAGAGTCCAGATGATCTCCATCCATCCCACTTAATATCTCCTTCGCTCCATCCAAGTGATCGCTGTGATCGCCGTGAGCGGCATCACCGTGAGATCCGTCTTGATAACCTTCTCTTTCAGATCTACAATTAGCAGCTGCTTTGTCAAACAATGGAATGCTAAGGTGGTTGAATATCTTTTCATAATATTCAAAGAGAGTTTTCCATATGGGGCAAAGATAAGTTCTGTTTCTCCAATCGTCATCAATTGCCGATGTTGGACAACCTCCGTAACAAGCATGAAAATATTTACAATCCTTACATCCTCCGTATTCTTGCGAGACTTGAGATAATATCTCGTTTCTGGTGTCAAGACGCTCATTATCTTTGTGTAAAATATGCTCCCCGCTGGTTCTCATACAACTGCTAACGGTGCCATCTCCCAATACCACTGTTGCCGAAGCCGTATTGAATATGTCGCAAGGAGAAAATACGCAAACTCTCCCTTTCTGCAAAAGTCCATTTATAATATCCGTAAATGGACTCCACTTCATCTCATGCTCAATCATAAAATCAGCTAACTCAATGTAAAAATCCTTAAGTTCTCCCAAATCAATCTCATGTTCACGAGAGTTTGCACACGGATTTATTCGTCCATAAACTCCCATATCTTTCAATTCAAGAAGCCATTTCTTCAATTTCTCTCTCTTTTCCGGAGTCCCCGCATTCGCTTTACTTACCACTATTATGTTTGAAACGGCAACACCTTCTTTAACCATTTTCTTGATCGTATCTCCAACTTTCTCCGTTCCGGGACGAAAAGAAGACAGCTCCCCTGGACCATCCCAAGAAACACCGACAGTGGTCTTATATTTCTTAAACATATCTATAAAACCATCATCAATCTTTGTTGCGTTGGTCTGTATCGAACTCTTTCCTGAAAGTTCAAACACTTTCTTGAGAAGCATCTCTATGTCTTTTCTGGGAAGACAAAGGATTTCCCCACCGTGCAAACATGGAACGGAGCGACCATATTCGGGGTTTCCATATAATTCTTCTATTTTCTTCAAGACTAAATCCAGATCATAATGCATCTTAACGGGATGATGATCTCTGTAGAGTTTCTCATAACAGTAAGAGCAGCTTATATTGCATCCGAGATATGGTTTGATTAACAACATTAATTGTCTTTATTATCTTTTTTAAAAGTCCATTCAATATTTCTCGGCTTTTCAATAAGCGGATGAGTATGAGTGACACCTACAAAATAAGGAGTCTCAACTTCAACGACCCCATGATAACTGCTCCATCTCATCTTTTGCGATAGAAGATCATAAAGTTCATTTGTTAAATCAGGATCAATTCCTCTCATTACGCTAAGCCAATCTTGCCCAACTTTTCTTGTCTCTTCACAAATGGGAGAACAGGAGAAATGACTTGTAATTCTTACTCCGAAGTATCTGATCAGGGAGTTCGCTTCCGGGTATCCAGTTACTTCCCCTTCTAATTCCAGCCAGATAGGGTCGTAGTTCTTCGAAAAATTATTGTTAAAATAATTTGCACAACATTTGGGATATCCTAAAAATTCTCCATAAGCCAAATGGTCGTTTATTTCATTCGCTTTTTTGAACTCTTGACCGTCTTTGTAACTCTTGGTCAGTGAACCGTACCAAAAATAGCGATCTCCCGGTTTTACCGGTTTATGCTGATGAGAAAATCCTTTATAATAACCGCTTTTCAAAAAAGGCGTGAATATCAGCCCATCTCTGTTCATCTTATCGGTCATCTCTTTGTAATTGTTTTCGCCGATATGAATAATCGCGGCCCGCCTGTAGCCTTGTTGCACCGTCTGGTATTCAGCTTCGGCAAACAAGCTTCCCATCTTGGCAAGCTTTTCTTTCCAACCGGAATATCCTTGTTTTTCTAAAACTCTGACAAAGCTGGTTATATTCATGAAATCTTCACTTTTCTACCACCAAGACTTTATTTCCTTTATCGTCACTGAATACGACTTCTCTGCTATTCTCTCTTTTATTGAGTCCGAAAACATTATCCTCGGTAGTTCTCTTTCTTGTAAATATAGAAAGAGGAGCAAGAATCTTTGATAATAAAAGGAATCCTCCCCCAAGGGCCAATGTTTTCAAAAACTTTCTTCTTTCAGTGTTCATTTTTTTCAAAATTATTGAATAAGATTATTCAATCTCAACATAGAATGGAATCTCCGCTGCGACGTTTCCATCTATGGATATTCTAACATAATTATCTCCGGTCTCAAACACCTCAAAACAACAAAAGTTGAACAATCCTCCGTTTCTAACCTCTACAGGAGCCATCCTCCCTCCTATAGCAATTGCTTCTCGTCCTCTTTCATTCAAAACATCGGCTGTGGCCTCAAACGTTCCTTCAACATCATCCATAATGACTTGAGCGCTGAGAAGTTCACCTCTTTTAATCTTACCGTCCTCAAGCTCTTCACCAAGAAGCTCGCCCAACCTTATATCGGTTCGATCCGATCCTGCGGGATACTTAAACAATGTTATCTCTTTTATATCCTCATTGAAGATTGTTTTACCGGAAAAATCTTCCCCCTCTTGATTGATGTCAATCCCAATCTCATTTTCCCTCTCACTTTTCTTTTCTGTGGAAATTCCTTCTTTTTTCCCTAAAAAGTAACTTCCGCTCAACAAGAGAAGAGCTCCTACGATTACGAGTGTCCAACGAAGTTTTTTATTCATGATTTAACATTATTATTTTTGATCCTCTTTGGTAGAAGGAACTTCATCTTTCACCTTTTCAAACTCATCTTTAATCTCTTTCAGCTCCTTCTCGGCTTCAATTTTTCCCTTTTGAAATTCGGCGCTGAACCTTCCCAAAGATCTCCCTATGTCATTGATTTTTTTCCCTCCAAAAAGGATAACCGCGGCCACTATTGCGATGACTATAACTTCTGTTGCTCCAAGCATCTTTTTATTGATTCGTATCAAATACGATATTAATTTTTATTATATAAATCACGACCGAAAAACTTTTCTGCTTCCAATATACCCTGCTGCATAAAGCAAAGTCAAGGGAACTGTGAGAATCATCATTGTCACCCCACTTCCGTCAGGAGTGACGATCGCCGCAAAAATTAAAAAGAAGAGAAAAGAGTACCTCCAATTCTCTTTCCAAAAGTTAGGATTGATAATTCCGAGAGAGCTTAAAAGTATCATGAATATCGGCAACATAAAGACTGTTCCGATTCCGAATATAAGAAGAAGAACCATTGAAACAAACTCCTTAACGGAAAAAAACGAAGCTGCACCAATGTTAAACACGAAAAGATACAAAATGTCTATGGTAGCCGGAATCAGATAGTAATAAGAGAAGATGGCTCCTGAAAAGAAAAGGATGATTGAAGGTATTAATACCTTGAAAGTGGTTCTCTTTTCCGCCGGTGTGAAAGCCGGAAAGAGAAACTTTAAAAGGCAAAAAAGGAGTACCGGTAGAGTAACAACAAAAGCCAGAAAAAACGATATTCCGATTTGCGCCCAAAATGCCTCCATCGGTCCCGTTACTATCAATTCTACTCCTTCGGGAAGCAGATCTCTGCTTATCTTATCAAAAAAGATGACTGCAAATGACCTGTAAGAAAAGAAGGGAACGGTCAATTCTTTGCCAAAAATCAGAATATTCTCAATTCCAAAAGCGAATGCGATAACCGTAGCAGTCAAAAAGGTATAGACCCAATTCAGTATGGCCTTACCAAATATTTGAAGTTCTTTTAAAAACGCCATCTTGTCCGGCTAAACTTCTTGTTTAATTGCCCATCCTATCAAAGAGATCTTCCAGCTCTTTGCTCTGTTCTTCAATATCTTCTTCAGTCAATACTTTGAAATCTTTCATCTCTTCTCTCAATTCTTCTGTTTGTCGCTCTATTAATATCTCCTCCGGTGTTCTATGATCTATTTCAGGAGCCGGCCTTTTCTTTAGAAAAATAAAAATAAATATGAAGACAAGGAAAATCGACACCAACACTATTGTTAAAATCTTTTTTTCCTTTGCTTGATCAATTTGTTTTTTCATTTTTTGCCGTATTTAATTTATTTAATCATCGCTTTTTGGAAAAGAGATGTCAAGATTTCAATTTCTTTTTAAAATCATCTTGTGATAAACTCCACCTTAGTATAATTTCACTTTAAAATTATGAAACTGACAAAAGTCCTTGAATCTGCCGTTGAAAATAATTTCTCAAATTTTTATAGAAATAAGTATGTGAGAGACGGATTTGATTATAAAACAATCCGATCGGGGAAAGATCTGTCAAAAATTCCATTTCTTAAAAGGGAAGAAATCATAGCCGTTCCGGTGGAAGAGAGAACCATGGTTCCATCTGAATCTGTCGTCTATTACTCCATATCATCCGGAACTATCGACTCAACTAATCCTTTAATCGTTCCCCATTCTGAATTTGGTCCTCCGGCAAAATTGGGAGTAGACAGGATATATGACGAAAATTTGAACATAAAAAGATTGTTTTTTCTAATGCCTTCTAGTGCCCCGAGCTTAATGCGACTGATATTTCCAATGAAAGAACTTGGTAAAGTTTTATTGCCCGGAAATATTCATGATCTTGACTTAAGCGCCAAGATAGCTTCTCAAGTGAAGATTGATGCCATATTTTCCACTCCAACAATACTCTCTCTTTTTATCGGATCTCTGAAAAAGATCGGGATTGACCCAAGGTCAATTAAACTCATTTTAATTCGAGGGGAGTTTTGTTCAATTCAAAAAATCAATCTTTTCAAAGAATTCTTCTCGGAAGCTGAAATCGACATCAAGTATGGCAGCTCCGAGATAGGGGGCGCTATTGGATATCGCTGTCCCCATTTGAGAGACTTTACTCCAAATGTTTATCATCCCCTGTCAAAGGGAATTGTTGAGTCTGTGGAAGATGAGATCGTTTATACGGATCTTTCTCCCATAAAAGCATTTCCTCTTATAAGATATAGAACCGGAGATGCCGGAACATTGGAGAGTATTGATTGCCCTTGCGGAAATAAAGCCTTGTTGAGAGTCGGTGGAAGAATCGGTTTTGATAAAATCAAATTTCATGGAGTAACTCTTTATGTTGAATCATTGGAAGATTCTTTTGCCGAAGCGATGGAATATATGGAGCCGGGTCAATTCAAGGCTCATGTCACCGAAAAAACGATTGATGGAAAGATAATGCCACAGATCAGCATAAAGATCGGGCTAAAAGAGGAGGTTGAGACAAGCGACTTTTTAAAAGGCGTAATATCAAGAAGTGTGTCTGATCGCCTCTATCTTTCATCTAATAAGAGTTTAAGCGATCTGGTCAAGCTAGATATCTTCTTGCCACTTGAGCTCACATTGATAAAGAAATGGCCCTGCAATCTTAAATCTAAATATATAACTTCAGATATCTAATGGTTGCCAATAATGCTTTTGACAATTGTTACACAATCCCTCTCTGTTTAAATCTTTGTTAAAAACAACCTCTTTGCATAATCGACAAGAGTTGATCTTAGTGACAGAAGTCGCTCTTTCTATCATGTCTTTCAGTTTTATATTCTCTTCAATCGGTCTGCTTTCCAAAGAAAATCTTATCCCTTCCCCTTTCACTTGATTGATAAACGAAACCGCTTTCTCTTTCTTTTTTGATACGATGAGGCGTCTGTTACCCAATGTCAGTCCTGTAATCATTTGAACGGCATCAATAACTTCGGACGAAGAGTCACAGATTGCAAAGAGATTATATCTTCCGCTTTCTCTTTTTACATCATTGAAAACTCTGCGAATGAAAGGTCCGTATCTTTTAGTAAAAAAAGCGGTTTTGGCGTTTGAAAATCTCTCCACCTCTTTTATCTTCCCTTCCCGTATACAATGATTTTTGTGAGACAAAACTCTCATTCCCGAAGACACGAAATAATCTTTAATGGTCTTGGGGATGAATCCCGACAATATCTTGTCTTTGAGAATGGGGGCTATTTTCACTTCACTGCACCTTATCGCTTTCTTAATACTTACTTTTGATATTACTCTCTTGGTTTTTGAAAATATTGAATTCTTAAAGTTTCCCACTCTGAATCTCCAACTCTTATCCCTCTTTACATCATGGAATATAAGGGCCATCTTTCCTTCATCAAAGATCGAGAGTCTGCCACTACCAAACGAAGATCCCGTCTGTATCTGAATAGCATCAATGGGGCATCCGAAGATTTCTGAACATATATAGATATTCTTATCACCTTTTCTAAAACCCATCTTCTTTTGAGCAAGCTGGATCATTAAAGTGGCAATAATTATTCCAGTGTCAAATCCTCTGTGAAATCTGACTGTAGATTTCACCCCCGGAGGAATTCTTTTCATGAATTCTCTATCCATCTTATTAAAAAAGGGGACCGACAATGGTCCTCTCTCAAATAATTGACTCTACCGGATAGAAATTTTTGATACACTTTTTTCTCATCTTTAGATCTTGTCTCTTTGGAGATCTTTTAACAAGAAAATTAAAAGCGGTGCAACTCAAAGAGTTGAATTGCAACCGACGGGTTAAAACATATTATTGCAACCGATAAATCGAACTTTCCTCGTTTCTTCCTTCTCTTCTTTCTGCTGGTTCTGAATCACTCTTTCATCAAGACTGTCTTTCTTTTTGGGTTCAACTCTGTCCTTAACATCAGAGTACTTGCCATATCCCACAACTAAAGCCGTAATGGTTGCCAAGACTGCCAATAGTTTCTTTTTTTGTTGATTTATCATAACACCTTCAATTTACCCTTAACGCTGTTATTCTGTCAATTCTTGTTGATCCATATTGTCAATTTCAAGACAAGCGATATTGATCAACTCAATCGTCTTCCCTTCAAGGAAAATAGGGAAAGGATAACAATTTTCATTTTCTGCTTGGTCAGCCACTTCGGCCACGGCGGCTTTATACCCATTGAGAAATATTTTGTCTGACGCTTTCTTGGCAAAGATCCACGAGATATACGCCGTACTAAAAACAAACCATACAACGAGAATTCCTATTAATATGTTTCTTTTTATCATCTTTTATCTTTAATTACGCTATCAATTAATCCATACCCTACCGCCTCTTGCGGTGTAAGATAGAAATCTCTATCGGTATCTTTCTCTATCTTTTTAAGCGGTTGTTTCGTATGGTCTGAAAGAATCTTATTCAACTGCTCTTTTGTTTTTAATATCTGTTTGGCGGTTATCTCTATCTCAACAGCTTGCCCGGTAGCGCCTCCCATGACTTGATGCAACATAATTTGAGAATTAGGAAGAGAAAAACGCTTACCTTTCGTACCGGCGGAAAGAAGGACCGCCCCCATTGATGCGGCAAGTCCGACACAAACGGTGGAAACATCGGGCTTTATGTGTTGAATCGTGTCGTATATCGCCAACCCTTCGGTAACTGATCCTCCAGGACTGTTGATATAGAGTTGAATATCTTTCTTGGGATCTTCGCTCGAGAGAAAAAGAAGTTGAGCTATAATTAAATTAGCCATTGATTCTCCGATCGGTCCTCCGAGAAAAATTATTCTCTCTTTCAAGAGGCGAGAAAAGATATCATAAGCTCTCTCTCCTTGAGAAGATTTTTCAACTACCATTGGAACTAAATTCATAATTCTTCGTTGTTATTATCTTTTTTATCTTCTTTAACTTCTTC
>CAZPFW010000003.1:30350-51424 GCA_964586065.1 uncultured Candidatus Saccharibacteria bacterium
ACTAAATTCATAATTCTTCGTTGTTATTATCTTTTTTATCTTCTTTAACTTCTTCGATCTCGTCAATCTCATCGTCTTCGATTTCATCATCTTCAAACTCGGTATCCTGCAACTCTTTCACGTCTATCTTCCATCCGGTAAGTTTGGCCGCCAACCTAACATTTTGCCCGTCTTTTCCTATAGCCAAAGATAACTGATCATCTGGGACTATAGCAAGAGCTCTTTCATCATCAAGTAACTTAATTTCGATAACCTTTGCCGGAGCAAGAGCATTGGCGATAAATTTCTCAATTTCAGGATGATATTCAACGATATCTATCTTCTCCCCACCAAGTTCTGATGTGACAGCGGAAACTCTGGTTCCTTTTTGTCCGACAACCGCTCCTATCGGATCTATTCCCTCCGCTTCTGAATAAACTGCTACTTTTGACCTGCTACCGGCTTCACGAGCTATAGCCTTAATCTCAACTGATCCAGCTGAAACTTCAGGAGCTTCAAGCTCAAACAATTTTCTTATCAACTCGGGTGAAACTCGAGAGAGAAAAATCATTGGACCTTTTGGCGTCTCTTCCACTTTAATCAAATAGGCTTTCATTCTCTGTCCGACCCTATAAGATTCCCTTGAAACTTGTTCGTCCTTACTAAGAACTCCCAATGTCTTACCGATATCAACAAAGATATTCGGTCCCTCTATTCTTTGAATGATGCCCGAGACTATCTCACCTTCTTTTGATCTGTATTCGTCAAGAATCATCTCTCTTTCCGCTTCTTTGATCTTTTGTAATATGACTTGTTTCGCTGTTTGAGCGGCAATCCTTCCATAACTCTGCTTGGGCTCAAGGGCAATCTCTATTTCGTCTCCAACCTTGACGTCTTCTTTAATTTCACTTGCATCTTCTATCATTAAATGTCTCTCCGGGTTGTATCTCACCTTTTTAAGCTCTTCGTCGTTTGCATCTGTATCTTCCAACTCATCTTCCCTGTCTTCATCTGAAAGGATCATCGAGTCGTCAATAACCGTCTTCAGTTGAAAAAACTTAATTTCGCCGGTCTTTGGGTCCATCTCGGTTCTGATCACCTGTCCTCTTTCACCGTATTCTTTCTTGTATGCGGCAGCAATTGCGGCTTCAATTATTTCTATGACTTTCTTTTTTGGTATATCCTTTTCCTCCGCCAATTGAGTGACCGCGGAAGTAAAGTTTTTAATATCCATCTCCATCTTGTTTGAATTTATGTTTTATAAAAAAGAAATCCGTCTCTCCAACGGATAAAACTCACTCTCTATCAGTATGACCGAAATTGTATCAGTCCCTGACGACAATGTCAATATTCACATTACAATAGATAATATCTTGGGTGTGAGATAAACTTCGATTATCGCTGCGATGAAAAGGAGAGGAATGATTATCTTCAAAAAAACAACCAAAGCAGAAGATATCTCGACCCTAAGACTACTCCTCTCTTTAAAGACAACTCGTCCCAAATAGAGACCGATGGCCGCCCCAAGGATGAAAGAGGGTATCTCAAAGATTCCGTGAGGTAAAATGCCTGCTAAAAAAACATTTATCTCCGACACCGAAGCAATCACTCCTATCAAGTAACCGTTAACAATGAGAGCAAGAAGAGGGAATATCCCTAAGAAAGTCCCGAGAATCATCGACCCGAAGACTTTAATTGAATTATTTAAGAATATCAATAATCCCAATTTCCAACCATCTATTGAAGAGATCGCTTCCACTATGGGGGAAAGTTCCGAAAACACCTTGTCAATTACAAGTGGATTGCAATTAGCCTGAATTAATCCTGCTACAAAAGATATGAAAAAGACAAATAGAGCCGTTAAAAGAAAAGATCGATATTTTTTCATTGAAAAGGTTTACTCTTCGGCAGACTTTTTCTTAATTGCTTCTTTTAATAATTCAATCTGTCTTTTAAGTATCGGCTTATACTCCTTCCAAAGATTAGATATCTCCGGTTCATTGTCTTCCTCAGCGTCTTTGATGTATTGATCCATTCTCCAATAACTATCGAGGGCTTCGGAAAGTTGTTGTACTAAATTGTGATAACTGTTTTGAGTCATATTTTTATTATTAATAATTAGTAAATAGTGGACCCGGCGAGAATCGAACTCGCGTCTCCGCAATGCGAATGCGGCGTGCTGCCATTCTACTACGGGCCCTTTTAAGTAACCCAATACTTCCTTTTTGTCATCTCGTCTCTCTTAGTTTCAATTTCGTCTATCTCTCTTTTTGCTTTATCGCTTAGAGAATCCAATTCCTTTTCATTGATACTGCCAAGCCACTCAACTTTAGTCTTTAACTTATCAACATCATTATTCTCCGGATTAGATAAAACCTCACTTAAAAGAATGCTCAATACTTTACCAACTTTGGGTCCAGAGTCTATCTTAAGTAATCTCATTATCTCCGCTCCATCTATGGCCAACATCTTGGTGGATATCGGATCGGATGATGTCTTTTCAATCAGATATTTCAAATGCCTCAATTTGTAGGGCTCCGCCTTGGGAACACCAGAACCCACCCGATCAGCCATTCTCAATTTAATGAGATCATCCATATTTTCAATCCCGACCTGTCTCACAAGACGCCTGACAGAGCTTTCCGAAACTTCTCCAACATTATAATAGAAGAGATGAAATCTTACTAATTTTACAATCTTTTCTATCTCCTTTTTTGAAAATTTAAGCCTCTCTAATATTTTTTGAGTCATCTTGGCTCCAACCACTTCGTGGTTATAGAAAGTCGCATCTTCTCCTTCTCCAACTTTAACATGAGGCTTTGCAATATCATGCAATAGTCCCGCTAAACGAACATGGAGATTGAAATTTTTCTTTGCGGCATAATCCAATGTTAAGAGATTATGTTGATAACAGTCATAAACGTGATGTTTATTTTGAGAAACCCCGTAACCGATTTCCAGCTCGGGAATCACATGTTTCAAGATTCCGGTCTCTCTCAAGAGATCTATTCCTTTGGCCGCATCTCGACTCATAATCATCTTTATTAACTCATCACGAATTCTCTCTTTAGATATGATTGCCGTTTTCTCTGCGTTCTTTTTTATCGCTTCAAAAGTTTTCGGCTCAATTGAAAAGTTTAAAGTCGTGGAAAATCTAATTGCCCTGAACATTCTGAGAGCATCCTCGTTGAATCTCTCATTGGGATCGCCGACCGCTCTTATAATTTTATTCGAAATATCGTCACTTCCTCTGTAAGGGTCCATGATCTCGGTTTTATCATCGACGATCTTTACCGCTATCGCATTGGAAGTGAAGTCCCTTCGAGAAAGATCTTCTTCAATCGTTTTAGCCCAATGAATCTTGTCAGGATGCCTCTTATCGCTGTAACTGCTCTCTGTTCTATAGGTTGTTATCTCGACAATGTTACTGAAATCTCTTCTCTCGTTTTCTGGTAAGACAACTCCCACGGTCCCAAAATCATTTTCATAAAAACAATTGTATCCATTATCTTTAAAGATGGCTTGGATGTCTTCGGGATGAGCATTGGTCGCCAAATCCCAATCTTCAGGTTTTTTACCCATTATCAAGTCTCTTATACAACCCCCAACAGCAAAGACTTCAAACTTTGCCGAGACTAAAATATTCATTATCTTTTTGACTTCATTTGGAATATTCATTGTGATTACTCTATATTAAAACCTTGTTATTTTCAATAATTTAAAGTAAAGTTTTATAAATAGGTTGCGCCCGTAGCTCAACCGGATAGAGCGTCTGACTTCGGATCAGAAGGCTGAGGGTTCGAATCCTTCCGGGCGCACAGAAAACAAAGACATGAAACAATTTATCTCAATCGTTCTAATATCGTCCATGCTGATTTCTAATGTATCGGCTCAAGTCTCCGGATTTGATCCTTCGGAAATATCACCCTCGGATAGTTTTTACTCAGACTATCTTTTATCGGAGGATCTCATAAATGAAGCAAAACAGATTATTGAAAATGTCAATTCCTTTGATAATTCTTCGATTCTTGAAGATTTGCACTCGATTAACCCCAATTTTGATTGGGAAAATCTGATTGCTCCCAAATCTCAAAATTACGAAGAGGTATCAAAAGAATGGGAGAGCATAGCGAAAGATTATGAGGAGATAGTCTTACAAGGAGGCTCTCCTGATTCCATTAAAGATAAACTTTTTGATATTTTTCAGAAAGTCTCCGAGAATACGGATATTGAGAAAGTTCTCTTTTTCGGCAATCCTCAAATAGATGGCTTAATAATGGACGAAGTTTTTAGAATTACCGATATGACTGTCGAGGAGACCGCCATCTTTCCTGACGGAACCGAAGATTTAACAAAGCTCTTGATTCGCGGCATGGGACCTCCTGACAGCACGATTTTTCTTTTCATATATAGTACCCCTATAATCGTTGATACCAGAACCAACTCCGAAGGAGAATGGTTTTATCTTCTAAATCAAGAGATTGAAGATGGATCTCACGAAGTATATGTCGCTTTAGCCGATGAAACAGGTAAAGTGATCGCAAAGAGTTCTCCGGTTCCTTTTGTCAAAGAGGCTGCTGCAATTCAAGTTGATTTGGTTTACCCTATGGAAGGCGAATTCAGCGCTTTAAGTTTCTTTGATGGAAAGTTTTTCTCCGTCCTTGCCGTAATATTCTTATTCTTAACCATCATTACCATCATTATCGCAGGAATCTCTATCGGTAAAGAAAAGAAGATTTGAGTTTAAATGGGGTTTATCATCTCTAATTTCAAAAAAGGTGTAAAGCTGACCAGAGAAAATCCTCAGCTTATTTACACTCTTTTTACCGCACTTGTCATATTCCTATCGTTCATTTTCGTTTCCAACAACTTCCTTTCAATAGCCAAAGACGCTCAAGATCGCCTTGTCAATGTCAGAATCGGATCAATCCACGACGTCTTAAAAGAGTTCACTCCTGAATATCTGAACAATCCCGACGATCTTTCAAGGAAAATGATTGATATCGCCGCCAATAACGAGACTATCGGTGAGTTTAGAGTCGTTGTTTTTCAAGAAGACGGGAGAAGAATCCTATCATCGATAAGCAGGGATGAGATCGGGAACTATGATTTTGAAAATGATTTCCTCTATGGATTATCGGTTGCAAAGAGCGAACAGTCATTAACCACTCAAGACTTTGTTAAAGGAAAGAGAGTTTTCAAAACCGTTCGTGCAATAAAGAAAGATGACAAGGTTGTTGGAGCGATATATACCAGCCAATCTCTTTCAATGGCCGATCAATTGATCGCTCAAGCAATCACCAATTCAATAATAATATTGTTTGCTGTCTTGATTCTTATCATGCTTCTATTCTTCAGGCATGCGAGAATAATTGACTATGCCGTGCTCTATAGAAGGCTTAAAGAGATAAACAAAATAAAAGATGATTTCATCTCTATCGCAACTCACGAATTAAGAACTCCGCTCACTGTAATAAGAGGATACCTTGATCTTCTTAAATCTTCTGAAAGACTTGATCCATCTGATCGAAAATTACTCGACAACGCCGATCTTCATTCTAAGAGATTGTCTCTCTTAATTGACGATATTCTCTCGGTTCCCAAGATTGAGCAGAATAGAATTGATTACTCTTTTGAAAATTTCAATCCCGAAAAAGAGATTGAAGAAACCGTCAATTCATTTAGAAGCAGCGCCGAGGAAAAGAATCTGTCTCTTTCCTATCAAATTGAATCATCGGCTATAATACATGCCGATAAGACTAAATTAAGACAAATCTTGATAAATATAATCGGTAATGCGATTAAATATACCAAAGAAGGAGAGATTAGTGTTCATCTTTCATCAAAAGAAAATCGACTGATGATAAGAGTAAGCGATACCGGTGTTGGAATGAGTGCCGAAGAGCAGAGAGGTCTTTTTCAGAAATTCTATCGAGTCAGAACAAAAGAGACCGAAGATGTCACGGGAACTGGGCTCGGTCTTTGGATCTCTTCTAAATTTATAGAAGCGATGGACGGTAAAATATCCGTTGAATCTATAAAGGGCATCGGAACTCATTTCATACTGTCTTTTCCTTTAGCCAAGCCTGAAGAAAGGAATTAGTCTTTTTTTCTTTCAAAATTCGTGTATAATGCAAAAAGAAAAATGAAAAGAACCGTAACCGTTAAAATATTCGCCACTTCCGTTTTTTTGGCAACCGCTCCGATCATGGCGTCCGCTGCTCAAGGATTGGTTCCTTGCGGAGGATCGACCGGAGTGGATTGCAAGCTTTGCCATCTCTTTGAAATGATTGGACGAATAGTTGATATGGTGGTATGGAAAGTAGTTCCGTCAATAGCCATTATAATGTTAATCGTTGCGGGGATAAGATTTTTTACCGCTCTCGGAAATCCTTCGGAGCTGGAAAAGATTAAAAAGATGTTCTTCGGTATATTCGCCGGAATCCTTATTGTTGTTTTGGCTTGGGGCATTACCGTAGCTCTTTATAAGATCTTGGGAGCCGGAACTCCAACAGGATGGTGGAATATACCCGGATGTCCTTAAAGTCGCCCCGTTAGCTCAGTCGGTAGAGCAGACGGCTCTTAACCGTAAGGTCGGGGGTTCAAATCCCTCACGGGGCACTAGAAAGTCGAAAAATAAGATATATATAAAAAATGCTGACAACAGAAGAAAAACAAAAATTAATAAAAGATTCCAAGCTTCATGACTCTGATACCGGGTCTCCCGATGTTCAGATTACGATTCTCTCCGAAGAGATAAAAAGATTACTGGAACATCTTAAAAGAAATCCAAAAGATGTTCATTCAAGAAGAGGTCTTCTAAAAATGGTTGTTAAGAGAAAGAAGCTTTTGAAAGTTTTAAAGGCAGAAGACGAAAAGAGATACGAAAGTATCGTCAAGAAAGTTGGCCTTAAAAAGAGATGATCTTTCATGACTAATAAGCACTTTGGACAACGAATGGCAGTATTGATAGATGTTCAAAATCTTTACCATTCGGCCAAAAACCTCTATAAATCAAAAGTTAATTTCAACGAAATTTTAAAATCTGCTGTTTCTGATCGAAACCTTGTCAGAGCTTTTGCTTACGTCATTAAAACCAAGACTGGCGAAGAAAAGTTATTCTTCGAGGCTTTAACTAAACTTGGGATTGAGACTCGCATAAAAGATCTCCAAGAATTTTATGGAGGACAAAAGAAGGGAGATTGGGATGTCGGACTCGTGATAGACGCTATTAGAATAGCGCCGACTCTTGATACATTGGTCTTGGTGTCAGGTGATGGGGATTTCATCCCTCTCGTTGAGTATTTAAAAAATCAAGGAAAAAGAGTTGAGGTTATGGCTTTTGACAAGTCAACCTCTCATGCATTAATTGAAGTGGCTGACGAATTCACCGATTTAGGAAAGAGCCCGAAGAAATTCCTTCTTAAGAAATAAAAAAGATGAATGAATACAGCGTTCTTGTTGGAGATAAAAAGATAATAATCACTCCCGACAATTTGGCCGAGCAGGCCGGAGGGAGTGTTTTTGCAAGGTGTGGCGACACTCTTGTATTGGCTACCGCAACCATAGCTTCCAATAAAAGAGAAGGTCTTGATTTCTTTCCTCTTACGGTAGACTATGAAGAAAAATCTTATGCTGCTGGGAAGATATTAGGATCAAGATATAGTAAAAGAGAGGGAAAACCGTCTGACACCGCAATCTTAACCTCAAGACTAATTGACAGAAGTATTCGTCCTCTCTTTACGGAAAATCTTGAAGGTCGAGAAGTTCAAGTTGTCGTCACTTGTTTTTCTTGGGATAAAGAAAATGACGCCGATCTCTTGGGGTTGATTGCATCATCTTCCGCCTTAATGATCTCCGATATTCCTTTTGACGGCCCAGTGGGAGCGGTAAGAGTTGTTAGAAAAAACGGGAAAATGATCTTAAACCCAACTTATAATGATCGCGAAGAAGCCGATATGGAGATTATCTTTTCGGGTGTGAAAAACAGCGATGGTAAAATCATATTGAATATGATTGAAGGTGGTTTCAATGAAGTGGATGAGAGCTCTTTGTTGGAGGCGTCTGATTTTGCCGAGAAAGCAATCGCTGACGTTTGTCAAGTACAGAATTCTATCGCTCAAGAGAATGCCAAACAAAAGATTATTATTGAAACAAGTGAGGAGTCGGTGGAGCTTGAAGAGAAGATGAAATCTGTCGCTAATCCGTTGATTGCGGAAGCTTTAAATAATAAAGATAAGGTTGAAAGAAGTAATTTACTAAACAAAGCAAAAGAAACTCTTGAGGCCTTACTCAAGGAAGACCAAGCTGAAGAAAAAGATAAGATCATATCCAACTTCATTGAAAAAGCGACCGGAGAGATATTAAGAGATATGATTCTAAATAAAGACAAAAGACCTGACGGTAGAAGTCTCAATGAACTTAGAGAACTCAACGCTCAGATTGGACTGTTGCCACGC
The DNA here is from genome assembly GCA_964586065.1 of uncultured Candidatus Saccharibacteria bacterium. Classification (GTDB taxonomy): domain Bacteria; phylum Patescibacteriota; class Minisyncoccia; order Minisyncoccales; family CSSED10-335; genus CAZPFW01. The sequence goes on from CAZPFW010000003.1 coordinate 38,789, forward strand.
ACTCACGGATCCGGTCTTTTTACTCGAGGGCAAACAAAGAGCTTGTCGATAGTGACTCTTGGCTCTCCGAGCGACCAACTGCTCTTTGAGGAGATGGAATCTACAGGAGAGAAGAGATTCATGCACCATTACAATTTTCCTCCCTATTCTGTGGGAGAGGTAAAACCTATGAGAGGTCCTGGCCGAAGAGACATCGGTCACGGTATGTTGGTTGAGAAAGCGATTATTCCCGTTCTGCCGAAGTTTGATGACTTCCCCTACACCATAAGAGTTGTCTCGGAGATATTATCTTCTAATGGGTCAACTTCGATGGCTTCAACTTGTGCCGCATCTCTTGCTTTAATGGATGCTGGAGTTACAATAAAAAGAGCTGTTGCCGGAATATCAATCGGAATAATTCTTGATGAAGAGAGTGGAAAATATAAGCTCTTGACCGACATACAAGGTCTTGAAGATCACCACGGGGGGATGGACTTTAAAGTAACGGGTACTTCAAAAGGCTTAACAGCTATTCAGATGGATGTTAAGATAAGGGGAATAGATAGAGAGATATTTTCTCAAGCTTTAATTGAAGCAAAAAAAGCGAGGGAGAAAATCTTAGATAAGATGACTCAAGTAATCCCAACAGCCAAAGAAACCATATCTCCATATGCTCCAAGAGTTATCACTTTCCAAATAGATCCTGAAAAGATAGGAGAAGTCATCGGTCCCGGCGGACGAGTTATAAATGAAATCATAGATGAGACGGGAGCAACCATAGATATAAAAGATTCGGGAATTATTTTTGTTACTTCCGAGAAAGAAGATGCTGCTTGGAAGGCAGTATCTTGGATTAAAAATATTACACGGGAGGTAAAAGTCGGTGAAACATTTCAAGGAAAAGTTAAGAGAATTATTGATTTTGGAGCTTTTGTTGAAATTCTGCCCAATCAAGAAGGATTGGTTCATATTTCAAAACTGGCAGATCATCATGTCAATAAAGTCAGTGATATTGTGAAAGTTGGAGAGATGATCCCCGTAAAAGTGATTGAGATTGACGGCCAAGGAAGAATAAATCTTTCATTAAAAGACGCTCTTAAAAACGGTTGAGGGCCGGAACAAAATATGGAAGAAAAAAAATCAGAAGAAAAGTTTATTTTTGAAGAAAAAGCTGAAATTCGAACAATGGAAAAAGACATTGCTCGACTTAAGGGCCTATCTGTCACTGAACCGGAAAAAAAACCTGATTCTAAGAAACCTTTTAAAAAGAAAGAAAAAGAATTGCCCCCGGAAGACATAGAGAGAAAAAAGAAGGTTGAAAAATTTGTGAAAGAGATTGAAGAAGAAGCTAAAAGGAAATTGGAGAAGACGGAAGATACTATCTTGGAGGAAGAGAGAGTTATGACTGATCTTGCAGTAAAAGCCAAAGAAACTAAAGATGAAAAAGTAGACGAGAAACAGTCTGAAGAAGGGTTAGAAGAAGATCTTCCGATAATTTTTCCTCCCGATGAAGTAGAAAAAGAAGAAGATCTTCCCAAAGAAGAAACCCTTGAAAGCTTCATTGTTTCCCTTTCGGCTATTCCCAATGAAGGAGGTGCCTTAGAGGGAGAAGGCTTTTATTCTCAAGGAAGTGAAGTAAGAGTCTTGGCAACTCCCAATGAAGGATTCAAGTTTGAGAGGTGGATGGATGAAGTAGCTGAAACAATTTCAAACCTATCTGAGTATACTTTTAATATTACAAAAGATACAATGCTTGTTGCCGAATTCAGCAGGAAGGATTCTTTGGAACTCAAAGAAGAGCCTTTGCCTCCGATAGAAAACGAGGTTTCTAAAAAGACTCCTTTGAGTGAAGAAGACTTATTAACTCTTGAGAAAGATACGGATATCGAAGAAGAAAGAAAGGCGGAAGAAGAGAGGATAGCAGAGGAGAAAAGGATAGCAGAGGAGGAAAGAAAGGCGGAAGAAGAGAGGATGAGACAAGAGAAAGAGAGCGAAGAAGGCATTAAAAAAGAGATGGTAGAGCTTGAATCTAAGCAAGAAGAGGTAAACCGATTGATAAAAGAAATTGAAGATAAAAAAGAAAGCCTTGAGAAAGATAAAGAAGAATTACAATCATCTCTTGATAAGACCATAGAAAAAGAAAAAGAGATTGAGATTAAAGAAAAAGAAGTTGCCGATAGAGTTGGTTATCTCAAGAAAGACAAGGGGGCTAAAAAAGATCTTTGGGAATGGCAAGAAAAAAGAAGATTGGTTGAAAAGGAGAGGTGGGGTTGGGATGAGAAAATTCTCGAAATGTCAAAAACGATAGATCAAGTTAATAATGACTATAACGAGAAAAAAACAATCCAAAAAGAGAACGAAGATACCCTTAAAGACGCTTACTCTAAACTTGAAAGGATAAGATTAACCAAAGAGAAAGAGGAGATTGAGAGAAACCTTTCTGATCTTTATACCTTAATGGAGAGGGCTAAAGAAAGATTGGAGACAGTTACAGATGAAAAGAAAGGAGTTGAACAAGCTCTTGGCATAACAAAAGATAAGGCTTCCGAATTAATATCTCTGAAAGAGGAGATTGAAAAGAGAGAGATGGAAGAATCCGATCCCATCCTTAAGAAAAAGATAGAAAAAGAGAGATGGAATGTAGAAGACGACATTAAAGCTCTTGAAGAAAAAACATGGGCGGATACTTCTGTCTTAAAAGAGGTATCAGAAAGAGAAAGATCGTCAAGAGAAGAATTGGCTGCGGAGAAAGAGAAAGAAATGAATCTCAAGAGAAGGATAGATGAGATAGATGCAATTCTGGAGGGAAGAGATCCGGTTGCAGAAACGGCAGGAGATGATGACAAGAACATTGTAATAAGGTATATAGAAAGTAACTCGACTAACTCGGAATCTGATATTAAAAAAGCTGAGAAAGACCCAATGTTTTTTAAATACATTCTGGATAAAGCCAAGAAGTCCGAATCTATTTAGTTATAAGTAAAAATATGTCTTTATACGAAGAATATCAAACTGAAAAAGTTAAAACATCTGAAAGCCTTAAAAGCATATTGGAAGAAAAAGAGGTTATTAGAAAAGAAAAAGAAGCTCTTGATTTAAGAAAGAGGGAAATTAAGAATTCAATTGAGATTATACAAGAAAAAGAGAGGGAGATTGAGAAGAGAGAGTTTGAACTTGAAGAAGCGAGTGAAAAAGAACAAAGCTCCGAAGAGTTAAAAAAGATATCTCAGGAGAGATCCGAAATTGAAGACCAAAGAAGAGACATTGAGGATCAAAGATGGACAGAAGAAGAACGCCTAAAAGTGTTAGAAGAAGAGGGGTTGGAAATTGAAGTGAGATATCAAAGGATTCTAAACAGAGAAGAAGAAGTTTCAGAAATAATGAAAAAGGAAACTTTATCGGAAAAGAAAGATGAGCTTCAAAAAAAATTGAAAGAAGTTGTTAAAATCAAAGAAGGATTAAAAGAAGAAGAGGTAAAGATGTCTTCTGAAAAAGATGAGCTTTTGTCTTCCATCAAGAAGATTAACGAAGAATTGGAGAAAATTGAAAAAGACGAAAGAAGTATCCAGGAAAGAGAGGTGGGAACTGATGATATTGAAGAGCGAAGAGCTGCAGAGATAGAGAGAAGAGAAGTTGAAGATAGGAGGAGAAGTGTTGAAAAACAAAAATGGGAAATTCGTGATCGAATCAAAGAGATAGAGAAAGAAGAGGGAGAGATCAGAAAAATAATGCAAAGAGAAGAAGATCTTAATAAAGAAATTGATCTTATAGCATCCGAACTCAAAAGTGAGGACTCCAAAAAAGAGAAGATTGATGAAATTAATGAAAGAGAAAGAGAAAGGAGGGTCAAGGAAGAAAGGGAGACTGAAAAAAGAAGAGCTGCCGAAGAGGAAAAAAGAAGAATTGAAGAAGAGAGAATAAAAACTGAAGAAAGAGAAAAAGTCGAAGGTGGCGAAGTTGTAGAAGAAACTCCGGAGAAAGAATCTCTCAATTTTCCGGAAGAAGCAGTTTTAGAAAGACCTCATTTAAGCGATCGTGATTTAGTAATTGACTATATTAATAGAAAATCTTCCAGTGCTGAACTTGATCTTGTAAAAATTGAAGAGAATGAAGAATTCTTTAATTTTATGCTTCAGCTTGCCAAGGAAGATCGAGAGAAAGATCCTTCTTAAAACATAACTGAGATGTCATTTTATCAAGAATATCTTAAAAAACAGAAAGAAAAAGAGCAGCAAGAGAAAAAACCTCAAAAGCTGACCCCGAATATTGAGGATGCTGTTACTGATGAGATTCCTCCAATAATTCCGTTACAAATGAATTCTTCGGCAAACGGAGACAAGTTCTCGGATCTCCAAAAAAGAGAAGAGAAAGAGAGATTGGATTTTATCAAAAGAGTTAAGGGAGAGAATGTTCCCCCTTTAATACCGGAGACTCCCGCGGAAGATAGTAATATTCAAATGAGTGTTCCTCCAAAACCTGCGAGAATTGAAAAGGTTCTTGTTAGAATCATTGTTATCCTTGTTCTTGTGGCAATAATATTTGCTTTTACAATTCTATGGCGACAATTGTCAAAAACCGTCAGAGACAGAGGCGCTGAAGTGATTATAGAGAAAGAGATTGAAGAGATTATTGTTCCTGAAATAGCGGATCCGAGAGCACTCTTTACTTTTGACAAATTTGAATATCCGTCAATCACTCGTCCCAATGAACTCTCATCGCACCTTTTACAATATTATAAAAAGGAAGAAGAGGAAGACACTCTGACCAGAATAATTTTTAAAGACCAGATAAATCCTAAAGAGCCGTCTCTTGTCACCGTGGGATCCTTCCTTAATGCCGTCTCGATCACAATGCCTTCTTCTTTTGGGGTGCGAGTAGATCAAGAGAGCTTAAACTCATTTATTCATTACAGAAAAGACTTAAATGAAGTTGGTTTCGCTGCTATAATCACCGAGGCAGACGGCTTTACTGGAATGATGCGAGAATGGGAAGATAATGCTATGAGAGATACCAGCCTCTTTTTTTCTTTTTTGAATAAAGAGACAAATTCTTCGAGTCAATTCTTTACTCCATCCACTTACAAGCAAAACATTATTCGTTGTCTTGATTACGAAGACGGTTCGGAACTATGTTATGCGATTATTAAAACTCCGATAGAAAACATCTTTGCTTTTACAACATCGTCCGATACCATAAAAAGATTAATAGATTCAATCTAAAAGAATGAAAAAAGAGAAAATCGAAGAGTTAAAGATTAAGTTAGAGAAGGAAAGAGAAAATGTTGAAGAGATGATTAGTGAATTTGCTAAAGAGAGCGATTCAATCCCTGGCGATTGGAATACCCGTTTCCCCAACTTTAAAGCGGAAGGGACTTTAGATGAAGAAGCCGATGAGGTTGAAGAATACAGCTCTTTATTACCAATAGAGAGAACTTTGGAAACCAAACTCCAAAACATTAACACCGCGTTAGAAAAGATAAAAAAAGGCAATTACGGCAAATGTGAAGTTTGCGGTAGTGATATTGGTGAGGAAAGGTTGGAATTGATACCTGAGACAAAAACCTGCGGTAAGTGCAAAGAGTAAATAAGAGCTTTTGTTCTGTTTTAGAATCTGTGTCCTTCCGGATATGATGCAAATGGATTTGATCCTCCGCGAACTTCAAAGTGAACGTGACAACCTGTTAGACCTATTGTATAGCCTGTATTTCCAATATCTCCGATCTGGCTTCCTTGGAGAACTGATTCTCCCGGAGTAGCTCTTATTCTTGACATGTGTCCGTAATAAGTCACCACTCCGTTGGAGTGTAAAATTTTAACATAATTCCCTCCGATTGAGTCGTATCCCGTTTCTTGAATCGTACCTGATGCCGCAGCATATATCGGAGATCCGCACTTATTTGCAATGTCGATAGCATTGTGCCACCAACGATAACCTTGACTGATATACCCTGAAGCTGGCGCTATCAACCAAGACGATCCGCTTGTTTTCTTAGTAGGAGTTTGAGCTAATACAACGGGCTTTTTAATTTTACCTCCCGGAATCACAAGAATATCTCCCTCTTTTATCGATTCTATCTGATTGAACTCGGTAATTTGATCACTTTCAGCTTCATACTTGGAGGCGATTTTATCTATAGTGTCACCTGAAGACACAACATGAAAAACTCCCGATACCGGAAGAATGATCAATTCTTGACCCGACCGTATCTTTGACTCATTTAGATCGTTGGCCCAAATTATCGTATCCTTTGAGACTCCGAACTTATCAGCCACGGAGCTGATACTGTCTCCTTCTTTCACCGTGTAAGATATTATCTCCCTCTCACTTACGTCTTCTATACTTCCCAAAATCTGAACCTTGGGAAAGAAGAGAGGGGTTGCCGCGTAAACGGTATTACCTTGCGCTATAAGCAGATCCGAAGACTCGTCTATAATAACAGTTCTCGAACTTGAGAACGGATCTTGGCTTGCCAATAAATCTCCAGATCTCTTTATATTTTTACAATCATTTCTAATGGATGAAGATTCCGGCCCCAAGAAAAGAAAAATCGCAATAATGAGGACTGACAATTTAAAAGCAAAAGAGGGGTCTTTTAAAGATCCCTTGTTTCTCCTTACTAATCTGGATATTATCTCTCTTACTCTCTTTATGAAAGAAAGAGCAGTTTTATCAGACGTACTAATATATTGATCGATACTTTTTAATCTGCCTATCTTCTCAGATGGTGAATACTATCTCCTTTTTGAATAAAAGTCAATGTTTTTCTTGTAATTCTATGATAAGGTACAATCATGTCGTTAACTCAATCTGAAATTATTGAAATATTGAAAGTTCATCGCTTAGCCCCATTGAGACGATTAGGCCAAAACTTTTTAGTTGATAAGAATATCATTGAGAAAGTAATCTCGTTGATAAACCAAAATGAATCGGTGGTGGAGATTGGTCCGGGATTGGGAGCTTTAACCGTTCCCGTCGCTCAAAAAGCAAAAGAAGTCATAGTATTTGAGAAGGATGAAAAAATCGCAGAGATACTTGAAAACGAAATCCTTCCTCCTTTGAACAACGTTATCGTTATTAAGAGTGATATCTTGAGAATCTCTGAGATTGAAATAACAGGCAGCTACACTCTTTTAGCCAATCTACCTTTCTACATCACTTCCATTGTAATAAGAAAATTCTTGGAAAGTTCCAAACCTCCAAAGAAAATGGTCTTAATGGTTCAAAGAGAGGTTGCCAAGAGAATTTGCTCTAATCCTCCAAACATGAATCTTTTAGCTCTTTCGGTCCAATTCTATGCCAAACCCAAGATAGTGTTCAATGTTTCTAAAAACTCTTTTTGGCCGTCACCTAAGGTGGATTGTTCCGTTTTAATCATTGAAAGAGACTCTTCCTTAAAAGGTGATCCGGTAAAATTCTTCAGGGCTGTCAGAGCTGGATTCTCTCACCCAAGAGCCCAGGTATTGAATAATCTGTCAAAAGAACTAAAATTAAATAAAGAGGAAATCAAAAAGACTCTTCTCTCTCTCAAAATCGACCCGAAGAGAAGAGCCGAATCTCTTAATTTAAATGAATGGCTAAAGCTTTCTCAAGAAATAGAATAATATTAATAGCTCTTCTTTTAGTTCTCCTCTCAATTGGAGAATCCGACAGATTGGTTGTTGCAAACGAATCGGGTGAAGATGAGTGCACTCAAACCGACTCATTGGTTAGAAACAGATATCGATGCGAGAGTGATGAGTGCGGTTCGAAAATACTTCACCGTGAGCACCGAAGAGTTTCGGGTTGCGGTCTTCCTTCTTATGATTATTATACCAGTCCAACAACTTTCAAGGATCTTGAGAGTTGGTTGAAATGCGATCCCGGGCAAACATCGTGGCAGTCCAATATGGTAGTTTATAACTGCCAAGGAGAATGCCTTGAGGCTCCTACTGATCCTAAATATAATAGCAGCCCATCTTCATATAATGTTGATCTCCCAGCCGAGCTTTCTTGGGCCAATGTTCCCGGCTTCGGCAATATGCTGGAGAAAGGCCCAATCTCTTATAACTTAACGATAGAGAATACCAATGCCGAACCCGGTGAACTTGGTAGTTTTGAATTTGGCCATGATTATTCAGGAGATGGGAATTTCCCAATATTTTCAAGTCTGCCCGGGCTAGATCTTTCTCAAGGAAACCCTTCTGATGGTCAATTCGTTGCCATTAATGGAAAATATCGATTTATTCGACCGGTGCCAAACAATGTAAGATCAATTACATCATGCTTTGGTAAGAGATGGGAAAGTTGGAAGATACCTGCAAAATGGGGTTTTCATAATGGAATAGATATCGGTCATGGAGGAAGGATGACCTGTACAGCTCGAGGAGTTAGGTTTGGATCAAATGTCTGCATAAGAGTCGAACCTGTCGCTGGTAACAGTTGGATTCCGATCTTTGCCGCCGCTCCGGGAACGATAACATTTGCTGGTGACGGCAAAGGAGCCGGAAATATGGTGACTATAGATCACTCTGCTTATAACTTTGATTCTCTATCCGACTCCTCAAAAAAGGAGACTCGCTATATGCATCTCAACAACTTTTCCGGATCCGATGTATACGGGTCAATCAGATCCGGTGACAAAATCACTCCCGGAGGAGAGATTTGGGGAACTCGAAAAGTCGGGGTTGATCCGGAAACCGATCAACCTATATATGAATATGTAAAAATTAGAGGCGATACGGTTCTTGGAGTAATGGGTTCTACGGGAACATCCACCGGAGCTCATCTCCATTTTGAAATAAAATTGAATGGACAGGTTGTTAATCCGCTCTCTTTAGTGACGATTCCCGACAGCAGTCCTTGGGTTGGAAATGTTCCTTGCCTCGCTAAAGGAGCAACATCTTTGAGAACATCAAGTATTTTTACGTCATTTGCCCTTCCTGGTGACGATGATCCCTATGATGAAAATAAAGATATTTATGATGTCTTTATGCCGCCTTTCTCTTATATTGAAGAAGGCAATCCTTTCTCTATCAACCTCAAGGGAAATAAATTCTTGGCTGACAGTTGTCTTCTCAAACCTTCTGATTTCTACGATTGGTCTGTCCAAGCCTGCTGTAATTGGGATGGAACAAATTGCGGCCCTATCGCTTCATGGTCTTTTTCGACAAGTAAGAAGATAGAGCGCTTAAGACAAGGCACCGAAGCCGGTACGGAATCAGATCCGGAGATTATATATAAATTGGAAGATGCCAATCTAAGGTGGTGTGAAATGAGATTTGAAGATACCGTTAAGATCGGTGGAAAAGAAGAGACTATCTACCTTTTGCCAGACAGATACGAAGTTGATGTTCAACAAAAATTACCAAGGTGGCAATTTTGGGGTCTCAGTTTTTGGAAAGAATATCAAACTCACCCAATAGTGGAAGCTTTGGGCGGATCAATATTCAGAATCGCCGCCCCACCGGATATAGCTCCTCCAACTCATGTTCGAAATGATGAATACCTCCTCTTCACCAAGAGTGATTACGCGGAATACAGATGGAGAGTAAGGGGTTGTATCGGAGAAGAAGACGAACAAAATTGTAATGAATTCACCCCTTATCAATATATTAAGGTCTCTCCGGATGTAAAGATTGAAGCTCCCGAACTCCTAAGTCCTTCTGATGATCCTAATGGGAAAAGTCCGATCGGTTGGCCGATCCGTTTTAGATGGAGCGCATCATTGGGAGCCAATTCTTATTATTTCAAGTTATTTGACAGTAATAATAATCTAGTCTTGGGAGAAAGGGTAGAAGGAACTTCCAGCGATACAGGAGAAGTTACAAGAATACATGAAGTCATCTTACCAAGGGAAGAAGTGAATCTTGAATTAGATTCTGAATACAGGTGGGAGGTAACATCTTGTTGGGATACAAAAGCTCAATTGTGCGAATCTGAGAAATCGGAAAGAAAGTTTAAAACCACCGGGCGCCCACCATTATTGGAAGATCCAGATGACGGAGTCGAGGGGGTGGAAATTCCTCTTAGCTTGAGATGGGAAAACGTTCCCGGAGCAAGATCTTATGTCTTGAACTTCAATGGTGCTGAAGCTGTAGTCACGAGTAATCGCGGTAGAGTCAACTACCCCGTATTGGAACAAAATAGCTTCTATACATGGTTTGTCAGGTCTTGCAACGATCCTCAAGGAACTGTCTGTGGTGATAAATCAGAAACTCGATACTTCAGAACAATATCACTATCGACTCCGGAAAATCTTTCGCCCGAAAGCGCTGATTATTTCCTTGATACTCATAAGAATATTCTCTTATCATGGGATAAATTAAAGGGGGCTAATTACTATCAATTATCCGTCTCTTGCGGAGGAGAAACCATATTTAACAATATTATCCAAGAAAATGAGAAAATCATTCAGTTGACTTGCGTGGGAGATAATAATTGGACTGTAAAAGGCTGCATAGACGAGAATTGTCAAGATGCCGGTGAAGCCAGTCAAGGTCACTTCATCTTACATGAAGGAGCTATCTCCGGTGTGGGCTTTGTACCCTGCGGATTAAGCTATAATAATCCGAGCACTCCGTGGAACGAGCGAGAAGCTTGTCGTCTTAGTCACCTGTTTATAATGCTTAAGATTATAATGGACTTCCTTTTCTGGAATTTAATGCCTATCATATTAGTAATAATGATAATTGTCTCCGGAATAGTGTTCTATGTCTCTTTAGGTGATCCGAATATCCTTAAAAAAATCAAAGGGATATGGGCTTCGATCGGAAAAGGTCTCCTTGTTATGTTTTTGGGTTGGACCGCTATTAGTATTATAATGGCCATAATGGGGTATACAGGAATCTTTGGCCCTTGGTGGCAAATATCTTTTTAAATATGAAATTTGAAGATAAAAGAACTTTAGTAATCTCAATTATAATGATCTCTTTTCTTGGATTCTTGTCATATCGGAATATGTCGAAAATAAAGAGTATTGAAGTCGTTAAAAGGTTTCCGGACATAGAAGTTCCTGAAATCGAGCTACCCTCATTCGACTCTCTCACATCGGGAGATGTAGAAAGCTTTTTAAGAGAACAAGGAGTGGATATGCCTCAGATAAAAGATCCTGAAGTGATAGAATATTCTAAGCATTCCATTGATAATGCGATAGGTTTTGAATACCCGTCTCACTGGACCATAACAAAGGCGGATATTGCAAGAGATTACAGAGATTCCATAGACGTTCCTTTCATTGCTCAATCAAAAAATATTTCTCGCCCCACCATTATAGTGATTTCAAAGATCAATGCTCAAGATAATAAAGAAGTTATGGATATTATGAATAACATTTTCCGTAAAGAGGAAATGGCTATGGAGATTATGGAGGAGACGGAAGATGACAGTGGCGTTTATTTAGAAGTAAGATATACCTATAGTGACGGCCAAATCGCTAAATCAAAAGAAAAGATAGTTAAAGTCAATGATGATTTTTATCTCGTTTCAGTTATAGCTTATGCGGAAAATTTTGTTGATCAGTTGGATCAAATAAATCATATCATCAATTCTGTTTATAAAATTAATGATATATGATAAAGTCAGAATAAATTATTGATACCTTATGATGTCAAAGAGAAAAATTGTAATAATAACTTTAATGGCAATCTTTTTAGTCCTGCCGTTCTTCTATCAAGTAAGTGCAGCGGAGACCGAGATTGATTGGCCAGCCTCACCTATGGGGACAAGTATCGGACCCGATACTCCGTTTCACACCTTTATACAATACACTTATGAGTGGGGAGTGGCTCTTGGGGGCTTGGCTGTCTTTGCTATGCTCTTATGGGCTGGAATTGAATATTTGACTTCAGCTGGGGATCCAAAAAAGATGGGGTCTGCTATCAACAGGATTCAATCTTCGATTCTTGGTTTAATTTTACTCCTTGCTTCTTGGTTGATATTGAATACGATAAATCCGGAGTTGGTTCAATTGAAAGAATTACCCACTATTTGGGATGAGAGAGGGTTCATGGGTCTTCAAATGGAGGATCCGAAGGGAACAGTTCCTCCGTGCGACTTTGCAGTGATCTATCCCGACACTGACTTCAGGGGTGGTCCCGGAGGAGATCCTGTAGTTTTCAAAAAACCCGAGGGCGGCAGTAGTGAAGCGGAAGGAGACGCCATTAACTCAAGCAGTAAAGACAGACTTGATATTCAAAAAGTGGAAAAGAGTGAACTGGACGACCATTCAGACTTTTGGGCATCCGCCAGGCCTTTTATAAAATTGACAGATGAAGAGCTTGGTTGGATTGGGGACGAAGATAAAAGTGATATTGTAAACATAGTCAGATATAATGAAAAAGGAGAGGAGGATCCTAATGGTCAATACAAAGAAGGTGGAGTTTGTATGTTAGATCTATTCTATACTACTCGAAGATGGTTCAGAAGCGATGTCTGTGGAGGAAGATTAGCCAGAATCCAATTGCCCTCAAGAGACCTCTCTGAATCAAAGTTCAGAGATGATGCGATAACTTGTGCTGAACTGTCAAGGACAGTGCCCTCTAAATACAGAGTAGCAGATTAGCAAAAAAGAAAGCTGTCCGATAATTATCCTATATCAGACAGCTATTGAGGCTCTTTATGAAAACTCTGATTTGAATACAATAAACACATCTGTTTGATCCATGAATCTAGAAAAAAGTA
>CAZPFW010000004.1:0-45397 GCA_964586065.1 uncultured Candidatus Saccharibacteria bacterium
AATCAACTGCTCTTACTCCACCTTCAGGAATAGTCATTACTATTGTAGCAGCAGCAGCGGGTCGAGCATCGGTTCCAACTTTAACGGTTAAGGTCTTCTTGGAATCTTTGGTAACCTTAATGTTAAGTCCCGAAAGCCTGACTCTTGAAACACCTGCTGATTCGGTAACAGTATCTCTGTCAACATCGACTCCCTTAACGGCATTGCTTCCGTCATAGAGGGCGATATTGTTGATAAACCTCCATGCTCTGACTTGATCAAGTTCAATGTCAACTCTCTGAATGGTAAGGTCTGAATCTTTGGCTTCAACTTCGAAAGCCATCACTGCAACGTTTGACTCTCCTCCATAAACATCAACATTGTTTGGTGTAGGAAGAACTTTAATTCTAAGATCTCCTTCAACACCTGTCTCTGAAGGGGTTGATGTTCCTGGGGTCTCACCTGGGGTGGTCTCACCTGGGACACCTGCGGTTAACATTGCATTTAATTTAACTCTGGTCTGAACTCCAACAATACCGGTACCGGCAGTCAACCCGAGAGGTGTTAAAACCTCTGACGCATACTTGTTCTGAAATGCGATAACTGCGGTTCTGGTAAGAGTTCCGAAATACTCGGTCTCTGCTCCTTTGGATCCAGCTCCTGATGCTGCAACTTGTGTGGTGGCATCAGTATTGAGTAATGCTTGCAAGCACTTGACATCGCTTCCGGAAGCTCCAAGAGAGAGGTTTCTGTTGAACGACACTCCAGCACAAACTGCTGGAACGGTTCCAGGGGTGGTTACCTGACTTCCTCCTTTCAATTGGGCTTGAAGGGTAGCGATAAGTTCTTGAAGCTCTGCAATTTGAGCTTGAAGATCGTCAACTGTAGGCTCGGCAGCTACTCCAATGCTGAATGAAAGAGCAAGAGCGAGTGTTAAAACTACTGCGGATAATTTCTTTGTAATTTCGCTCATTGTTTTTTTCTAATTGATTAACTTTTTTATCTTCACGCCGTTGACGACCTGCCTTGCTTTACTTGATACAAACTCTCGGCCATGAGTCCCAGCAGAGTAACCTTTCCCTGCTTGGGTTCATGGCTGAAATCACTCAAGCGAGCAAAGAGGCAAACGGCAATCCATTGTTAAAATTATTCTCCTATCTCCAAAACCTTCTTCAATGCGGTTCTGTAATCTTTAAGATCGAAGGCTTCTTTGGCTTCTTCCAAGATCAACTGATCTTCTTCTTTCAAACTTCGATTCTCAAGATCGGAGATAAGAAAAGAGGCAACATCTTTATTGGGTAAGAGATCATCGGATTCAACCAAGAGTCCGAGCGATTGGGCAATCACATCTTCTTTCTCGTCGATCTGAACAAGTGAAGGCGCAATCTCTTTAGCAATCTTGACCACTTCTTCTTTGGGCTTCGTCTCAGCTATCTCGGAGAAACTTTGAGTCATCTCCGATTTGGCGTCTTTGAGTTCCAAAAGAGCCAACTGAAGAACTTGAAGCTCATTTTCTCTTGAATCGTCCTCCACCATCTTAACATCTTGACGATTAAGATGAGTGAAGAAGAAAGAGAAGAGAAGAGTAAGAGCGACTGCCGAAGCGACTCTTACAAAATTAAAACCAACAAAGAACGGAGCTTCTTCAAAGACATCGTCACGAGTCAAAGCGACCCAATCTTTATTGGGCTCTATGCTTTTAAGCGGCTCTATCTTTTTTATGAATTCGGCTTCGTTCATATCTCTTGTTGCTTCTACAAGAGATGACGATGATATGTCGTTTCTATTACACCTCCAACACTTTTTTTAAAGAATTGGTGGCTCTGTGTATCATAACACGAGTGGCATTCTCCGATCTGTTTACAAGAGTGGCAATCTCAGGAACCGTCAGCTCGTCAAGATAGTACCAGATGATAAGGTCTTGATAATCGGTTCTGATAGATGACAATCCCTTGAGAACATATTGAATATCCGATTTGATGATCGCCTGTTTCTCAATGTCGATCGTATCGGCCAATTGGACATCTTCAATCGGAAGAGCTTTTTCTTTTTTTACTCGGTAATGATCTATGACTAAGTTGCGAGCGGTTTTATAGCAGAATGCCTTAGGATTATCTATCTTATTAACCTTAAATGCTTTCCATGTCTTAAGGAATGTCTCGGAAGTCAAATCTTCGGCAATCTCCTTTGAATTGACCTTGATATAGATGAATCTGTAGATCTTATCCACATTATCATCATATACTTGTCCGAACTCTTTTTTATTCTTATTTTGGCCTCTCATAAAGCTAATTTGATAGGACATTTCAAGGTCTTATCCTATGTCCTAACAATGTCCTAACTATAATTGATTGTCCGCCAACTTGTAATAGGTCATATTGGCTCTTCCTTCCCTCTTTACCATACCACTTTTGATTAATGCTTCAAAATCTCGCCTTAATGTTCTTTTGGTAACTTTCGGAAATACCGTCTGAATATCATTGACTTGGACTCTCTCTTCTTTTTTAAGAATCTCTACAATCTTACTCTGTCTCTTATTAAGATCAACTGCAAATACCGGCTTTTCAATCTTTTCAAATCGGTCGGTCTCTTCTTTGATTACTTGATACTTTTGCTGGATATCGTTGATATCATCTTGACTCACCCAATTCTGTTTTTTAACCACTTCAAAGAAGCTGTCAAGCGGTCCTATATTCTCCCTTATTCGATGAATATAGCTGTCAAACTTCTTCTCGTCTCCTTCCAATATTAGAACTAAGTTGGCTAAAACATTATCGGCCAAATCTCTCAATTTATACTTCAAAGGCTCTTTCTTGGGAAAGAGCAAAGTTAATCGATAGAGATCATTGGTCAGATTGGTAAAATACTCTCTATCCATTGGAATTACAGAGAAAGATGAGAAGAGAAGGTTTTAAGGTTCTCTATCTGATCTTGGCTTAATTGAGAAGACGCCTCTATCGATTGAGCGATAAGATCGGTTGAGACGGGGACTTCTTCACCCAATGACAGATTGTAACTTCCCATAGACTTTTGAATGTAATCTTCGCAATAGACTCGTCTTTCGGCTCCGATCTCGGTATCGTTTTCAGTCAAGTATCTGTCAATCGCTCGTCGGGCGATATGAGTCAATCCATCTCCGACTTGAGCCGTTTCTTGATAGATCTCAATCGAGTCAACTTCCGGCTCCGAGACGACTTCTTCTTGACTCTCTTTGATAAAGAGGCTGGCTAACGTATCTGTCTTTATCCTCTCGGTCTTCCAGAAATAGAAGAGCATCGCTAAGACTGCCAAGACCACTATCAACGCTATCCCAAAATTCTTGACACTCGTCTTGTCAATTCTTAATTTTGATATCGTAAACATTTCTTCTATAATACTGAAAAGATAAGAGATTGTAAAGAGTTGACTTTAAACCGTTTTAACCTAATATGATGGAAGAAGCTTCGGGGAAGCTCAAACATTATTAAGTTTGAGTTTTTTTATATGAAAAAGATAATCATACCTTTGATCGTTTTCACAGCTCTCTTTTTAATAATCTATTCTCCCGAAAAAGAGAGTCGAGATATCGATATAAAAAGCAGTCTTGAAAACGACCTGATTGAGATAAGAGAGGATAAGATTTTAAGCGGAAAAGCGGGTCTCTCTTTTGATATCCCAAAGGGTTGGAATGTTGAAAGAGACGGCGACGAAGTTGAGCTCTTGAGCCCGGATTACATTAAGGGCGACAGCTTCCCCGAGAGAGGCTGTCAAGTCAGATTCGGCGTTACCGATTTCATTAAAGAGCCGGGTCAAAAAAGAAGGCCTGATGATATAAGGGAGATGTTAAAGTATGACGATCAAAAAGTGGTAATCGTCTCAAAAAGAGAAGCGATTGAGAATCTTCTCTCAAAGAGTGATCGAGGACGAATCGTATTGGTTGAGATACCGATAGATGACGTCATCGCTCATATCGGAATCGCCTATCCGACAATCGATCAGTCAGAGTGTGATGTTTGGTATGGCAAGATAATGGACTCTGTTATAATTAAATAACCGAACAAGAGATCCTTTTTTGAGATCCGTAGCCCAAAAGGCTTTGGATTTTTTATTATGAAAAAACTTTTGATCTTTTTATCCGTAATAATCATGTTATTACCGATCAGATCTTATGCAAACGAGAGAAGAATCGAGTTAAGTGAAAATGAGATATCGACAATTACAAACTCGACTCTTTCAGAAATAATTGACAAGAGAATAGATCTGATAATAAGGGCTGATGATCCCGAAGAAGAAGCGCTTTTGGTTCTTTTGAGTTCCGGAATAAAGTTCAGTTCCATTGAGTATGTCTTAAAAAGAGCGACTAAAGAAGTTTTGATTGAATTATTCAAAATGGGGAAAAAGATATTCTCGTTATCATCGGGAACAAGCTTGGTCAAGTTGGGAACCGATGAGTTGAAGAGAGAGTTGATTGATTGGTTGGTTAAAGACGAATTAAGAGTCGGTGCTGGAGTCGTAAAAGCATATCGGTATAGAACGCTTGACGGCGGTTTGGCTGATGCCGAGTTTCCATTCTTGATTTTACACAACCCGAAAGACAACAAAACAGAGATCACCTTCTATCTGAAAGAAAAAGCTCAACCGCCCGATTCAGTCGGCAGCATCACCGGTTACAACGCTCAAGGAGGCTCGTTCTGGAACAGTGACAATTGGTCAAAAGATGCGATAGACCCGGCTCTTGTCAGGATAAGCGGAGAGACGAAGAGATCATCTTACAGCGGGATCTTCTGGAAAGAGTCTTCGATTGAGATAGAGCTAAACACTTCCTCCGATATTGAGTTCAGAGATTTGTCGGCTGTTGAGCGAAAAATCATATCGGTTGAAAAAAAGTTAATCGCTGCTCAAAATGCTTATAATCTGATTAAAAACTCTCTAAGTCAAGTCGCTCAAAAGATATGGAGTAAGTTGTCAAAGATGACCCAATCTACCATCGCTTCATTCTTCTATTCAAATGACGGTAAAGAGACGACTCTTGTCTCATTGAAAGACGAAATTCAAACATTTAAAAACGTTGTTGAAAAAGAGCCTGTTAAACATCAAGATTTAGAGGAAATCATATCCGATATTGAGGTTGAGCTGGATGAATTGTCTCTAATTCCAACAGAGAAAGAAGATAAGATTGAAAGAGTTGAGATAAACAGCGCTTTAAAAGAAGATTTGACAAAAATAATTCATATCGGTTCAGTCAGAGCCGACGAGATTATAAGATTAAGACCTTTCAAGTCACTGGATGATCTGATCAGAGTTCCTGGCATCGGAGAAAAGATATTGTCGGACATTAAAGAAGAGGGCATCGCATACGTGATCTATAATGAAACAAAAGAAAACAAGAAAGAAGAGAGTGATGAAAAAGATAAAAAAGAAAAGAAAGAAAAAGAATCCAATCCGTGTGATTCGGGCAAATTGGATCTGAATCGGGCAAGTCAAGAAGATCTCAAGTTTATTGTCGGAATAGGCGACGTAATCGCTCAAAGAATAATTGATTATCGCAAATCATCCCGATTTAAATCTTTAAATGATCTGACTAATATCAAAGGAATTGGTCCGTCGGTATTACAAAAGATATTGGATCAAAATTGCGCCTATGTCGAATATGATCAAAAAGACGATCGATCAAACGACGATGCAAACACGAGCAGATTAAGCTTGAGCAGAAGCAATCTCTCTTTCTTGTGGGAGATAGGCGAGATTTTACCAAAAAAAGAGATTGTAACGATTAAAAATGATGGCGACTCCCCTCTCTCAATTGAGTTGATCGCCGACTTGTGGATCAAGGTTGACAAGATCATGATCAATCTCTTGCCGAAAGAGAGTGTAAATCTTGGAATAAGTGTCAACCCATCCGATCTTGAAACGGGAGAATATCAGGCCGACATAATCATCAAAGCTGACAATCTGTCGGAAATCATAGCGGTGAACCTTACGGTGACCCCGCCTCTTATTGAGGCTTCTTCTCTTGTCATAAGCGAAGTTGGCATAAACGAGGCTGAATTCGTTGAACTCTACAATCCGAGTGATAAAGAGGTGGATTTAAGTAACTGGTATCTTGTCTATTACTCGAGCAAAAGAGAGTGGAATAATCCTTATCGAAGTTGGCGATTTCCGGACAAATCAATCATCGAGTCTGAATCGTACTTTCTGATCGGGGTATACGATTATCCGGAAGAGGGTGGCTTTCCGAATTCGGATTGGGACGTTAAAAACTACTCATCGGGACAACTATCGGACATATCGGGGTCAATTGCAATCTTGAGTTGCGACCCAAAAGATAAATATTTAGACGAGATAGAGGTGTGTCAAGTTGATGCTCTCGGTTGGGGCGATACGCTTGTATTCAAGGGCGAGCCAGCTGAATCTCCTGATAAGAATATGAGTTTGAGCAGAAGGAAGAATCGAGAGTTAAATTACATCAATATTCAAAATAATAAGATGGATTTTGTTCAATCGTCTCCGACTCCGACCAATTCAAAAGGCGAAACCAACGATCTCTTTCCACCTGAACCGATAGATGATTTGAGTGTTGATTGTCAAGAAGGCAGAACCGTCTTGAGATGGACTGCAAGATCGGACAGAGACACTCCGCAAGATCTTCTAAGATACGAGATTTCATACTTTAAGGAGAACTCTTTGGACGGTGTCACTCACCAATATTCAGTTTCCTCCGAAGGCGAGCAAGAAGAATTTATCATTGACAACCTCAACTACGATACTGATTACAGATTTATGATAGAAGTTTTGGACAGGATCAACAGATCTCTGCCGTCAAACATCATCTCGGCCAAAACTGATCCTATAAATTATGAAAAGACTTGGCCTCTTTTTAGAGGAAATCCGAACAGAAGCGGTAAAATGTCGTCTCCAACGAGAGCTTCTCAAGATTTCAATCTAAATCTTTTGATTGAAGGAGAGAGTCACGCCGACTTTGTGTTCGCTCCGATTGTTGATTTTGACGGATCTCTCTATTTTAAAGGAGAATTGACGATAAACGGATTGAAAAAAGAAGGCGTCTTCTCTTTTGACAACGAAGGAGAATTGAGATGGTTCTTTGACGGAAAAACAAACAGACTGTCAAACCCCGTTATGATAAGAGACGGATCCGTCATTGTATTGTCATATGATAAAGATACCACCGTTAACTTGATCAATCGTGACGGGACAACAGAATGGCAAGAAACATTGAAGAATTGTTATCCGACCGGAGAGATATTGACAGATGGCGATATCGCCCATATCCCCTTCTCTTACCTTGACGGATTATCGGGTAAGATCGTATCTTTTGATATGAAAAAGAAGAAGTTGTTGTGGGAGGTCGAGCTCAATCAAAGAATAATCGACAAAACGATGGCTAAAATGGAAGACGGAATACTCATCGCTGTCGATGACACTCTTTATCTTTTCAGTTTTGAAGGAGATTTGATTCGAAAGAGACGCTTTCCGCTCATTGACGGCGACAATCTTGGAAGCTATCTGTTGGATCCCGTGGTTTATCAAGATTACATCTACATATTGGTCAAAGATGAGAAGGCGCTATCAACCGGAAAATATGACGCTCTTTACAAGATCGATAAAGACTTTCAAGTCTCTTGGAAGATGGAGGATCTCTTCGGCACATCAAGACCTCCGACGATAGATTACAACGGAGATTTGATTCTCTTCAACTTCAGCGATTCGGTTTATAGAAACGTATCGATTTTAAGATACGACAACGACGCTCAATTCATCAAATCAATTGATTTCAGCTTGGTATCGGAAATAACTGACATGATAGTTGATTGCGACAATAATATTTACGGAATCTTTGGAAACGATCTTAGAGGATTCAATCAATTCGGCGATGAAATCTTTACGATATCATTTGATACATTAAGAGAAAAAGCGCTCTCCATGGACGGAGACGGCGCTCTCTACTTGGCTGGGAAAAGATCTGTTTACAAGATAGATTAGAGTCCGGCAAACTCTCTTATCGTTGATATCGGTATGGATACCACCTTGCCGTCGGAAGTGACACTGTTTATTCCGAGAACTCGCCCTTTAATGTCAAATAAGATCGATCCGTTAAGCAGAGCTTCCTCTTCTATATTGGTTATGATCTTACCTCCTTCAACTCTTTTTATAATCCCCTCATTGACCGATTTAGTAATTGCTCCTCGACTGTCAAAAAGAGAACCGACCAAAAAGACTCTCTCTCCGGGCCTTAAAGAGCCGTCATCGGAGAACTCAAGGGTCGGCAACCCGTTACCTTCAACTTTTACCAAGACTAAATTTTTCGCCAAATCTCTCTTCTTTATCTCGTAAGGAATCGATTTCCCGTTAATATGAAATGAGAATGAAGATCCGGTCGGAATGAATTCAGCCAGTGTTATCGCCAATCCGTCCGATGATATGATAACTCCTGATCCTTGACTTGTAAGTGATTTGACTCCGATCACCGAGCGACTGACTTTCTCAATCGCATCAACTATGGCATCATTCTCTTTTATGGTGATCTCTCTGACTTCAGTCAATTGAATCGGAGCTAACTCCGATCTTCCTTCGATTAAGAACTTCTCAATATACTTTGACGAAAAGAGATGGAGAGCTAAAAAGGCCCCCGCGAAGCCGACGATCAAGAAGAAAAGGGGTGTGGTAATCTTTTTCATATTATTTACTCAAAACTTTATCTTTTTTGAAAGCGCCGGAGAAGATGATCTCGTCTTTGAAATCGATGGACACCTTCTCTCCCGACTTTATCTCGCCTGATATGATCTTAAGGGCCAACGGATCAAGAACTTCTTTCTGAATAACTCTTCTTAGAGGTCTAGCTCCCAATGCCGGATCGTAGCCCTTGTCGGACAAAAAATCCTTGGCCGAAGCCGTAATCTCAACTTTTATCTCGTTATTCTTCAACATCACTTCTTTAATCTTGTTAATCTCAATGTCAACGATCTTTTTAATCTCTTCTTTTCCGAGATGATTGAATATTATGATCTCGTCTATACGGTTTAAAAACTCGGGCCTGAAACTGCTTTTAAGCGAATCCATCACTCTGTTTTTGAGGTTTTCTCTCTCGGGCAAGTCGGTCTTTCGAGTGGTAAAACCTAATTCTCCGAGTTTGACTATATGATCTGATCCGATATTCGATGTCATTATCAATATCGTGTTTTTAAATGAAACAGCTCTTCCTTTGGCATCGGTCAAGAGTCCGTCTTCTAAAACTTGTAATAAAATATTAAAGACTTCGGGGTGAGCCTTCTCAATCTCGTCAAACAGAACCACGCTGTAAGGTCGCCTTCTGATCTTCTCAGTCAGTTGACCTCCTTCGTCGTATCCGATATACCCCGGAGGCGATCCGATAATCTTGGAGACAGCGTGTCGCTCCATATACTCCGACATATCAAGACGAACCAAAGCACTCTCGTCATTGAAGAGAAACTCTGTTAAAGCCTTGGCGGTTTCGGTCTTACCGACTCCGGTGGGCCCAAGAAAGAGAAATGATCCGAGAGGTCTCTTACCTTCCGATATTCCAGCTCTTGATCGGCGAATCGCGTTGGATATCGCAACAATTCCCTCTTCTTGTCCGACTATTCTTTTAGTCAAAATCGACTCCATTTTCTCAAGCTTTTTGGCTTCTTCCTCCAAAAGACTCGTTACCGGTATTCCGGTCCACCTTGAAACCACTATCGCTATGTCTTCTTCAGTCACTTCTTCTCTTAACATCGGTCTCGTCTTCTGAATTCGCGCCAATTTTCTCTCGGTTGATTTCAGATCTTTGAGTAGCTCCGGTATCTTGCCATATTTGATCTCGGCCACTTTTTGAAGATCAGCTTCTTGTCCGGCTCTTTCCGACTCGTGTTTTAAAGCCTCGACTTGAGTCTTTATCTTCTTTATCTTATCGATCGCTTCTCTTTCGGATCCCCATTTGGATTCAAAGATTCTTGATTTTTCTCCCAACTCGGCCAATTGACGAGATATGACTTTCATCCTCTTCTTGGATTCGGCGTTGTCTTCGTTTTTCAGAGCCTCTTTCTCTATCTCAAGCTTATAAATATCTCTTCTTAACTCTTCAAGTTCGTTCGGTTCCGACTCTATCTCAAGTCTTAGATGACTCATCGATTCATCCATTAAATCAACCGCTTTATCGGGCAAGAATCTGTCGCTTATGTAACGATCCGACAATTCGGCAGCTTTTCTCAAAGCTCCATCTCTGATCTTTACTCCGTGATGAAGCTCATACTTGTCTTTAATTCCTCTCAATATCAAGACAGTGTCTTCAACCGACGGTTCGGCCACCAAAACCGGTTGAAACCTTCTCTCAAGAGCGGCATCTTTCTCAATATACTTCTGATACTCTTTTATCGTGGTCGCTCCGATAGCTGAAAGATCGCCTCGAGCCAAGGCCGGTTTTAAGAGATTAGAAGCGTCAATCGCCCCCTCGGCACCTCCGGCTCCGACCAATGTGTGCAACTCGTCAATAAAGAGAATGTATCTGTCTTTGGCTCGCTCTATCTCTTTCAAGAAAGCCTTCATTCTGTCTTCAAATTCTCCTCGATACTTGGTACCCGCAACCAAAGATCCGATATCCAATGATATTATCTCTTTACCTCTCAAGCTTTCGGAAACTTCGCCTTTAACTATCTTTTGAGCCAATCCTTCGGCGATAGCGGTCTTACCGACTCCAGCTTCTCCGATTAAGACCGGATTGTTCTTAGTTCGGCGACAGAGAATCTGAATGACTCTTCGTATCTCATTGTCACGCCCGATAACGGGGTCCAACTTGCCTCTTCTGGCGGCCACAACCAAGTTTCTTGAATACTTTTCTATCACCTGATATTTGGATTCCGGCTCGGGATCGGTAATCTTCTGTCCACCTCTTATCTGAACCAATTCTTCCAAAACCGTATCGTAATCAAGTTTTCCAACTTGCATTGTAGTTGGCCCGCCTTTTCCCGGTTTAAGCAGAGATATCTGATCTAAAAGTTCCTTGGCTCGACTTTCAATCGCCAAAAGAGCCAAAAAGAGATGTTCAACGGATATGAACTCATCCCCCATTCTAACTGATTCATCTCGGGCTCGTTCAAGAACTCGAGCCATGTCTTGTGTTAAATAAAATTGACCGAAAGCTCTCGGGGCCGCTCCAGCCGGCATCTTTTCCAACGCCAAAAGAACCTTTTTCTTAAGGTTGTCTATATCAACTCCCGTTTTTTGTAATAAACTCAAGACAACGCTCTCCGATTGACTCAAAAGAACTTCTAACAAGTGGAGTGCGTCAATCTGGTATTGACCCCTTGATTGAGCATTCTTTTGGGCCGTCATTATCGCTTCTTGAGCTTTGGTTGTAAAATTTCCTCCTTGCATATCTATTTAAGTTAACTATATCAGAAGGGAAAGAATAAAGAAAGAGAAAAGGAGGATTATTCCTCCTTGGTAAAATCACTTAATCACTCTCTCGAATTCGGATCTGACAACCTGATAGATCGGCTCTTTGTCGGTTATACCAAGTTCTTTTATTGCAATTGAAATGATTTTTTCTTTTCGGGTCAAATACTCGTCGCCTTGATCAAGATTATCGACCATCTTTTGAGTTTCAGATATCGCCCTTTCTATGCGAGTACTACTTATGTCTCTCAATTCAAACCCTCCCTTCTTGTAAAGATCTCGTTCGAATTATAGCTAAAGAATTGAAAAAAGCAAGTATCTCTATCTAATTTCGTAAACGACGGTGACGTTTGATCTTATCAAGTTCTCGCCTGATTGAAGATCTAATGACGAATCGGATAAAGCAAACTCTTCGGCGACTCTGAATTCTTTATTGAGAGATATCGGACTGAGGTTACCTTCGGAGTAACCGATGATCTTCACTATATCAACACCGAGCTCATCAGCTAACTTTTGAGCTTTAGTCTTGGCATCGGCTACCGCAATTGATCGAGCTTCGTCTCGATAATTTTTCTCATCTTCTATCACAAACCTTATATCAGAAGCCTCATTGGCTCCGGCTTCTATCGCTCCTTCAATGATCGCGCCAACTTTATCGATCTCTTTTATCTTAATTTCAAGACCGTGGAAAACCTGATAACCTGTCAAAACTCTCCTGCCTGACGGGTATTCCGCAGTCTGATAATACTCATATCTCGGATTGATGTTAAACCCAACGCTCTTAATCGATTTTTCATCTATGCCTTGAGATTTGATGAATTCAATAACCTTATTCGATCTTCTGCTATTCTCCGTCAAGGCATCTTCAACTTTCTTGGATTCGTTGCTTATCGCCAAGACGACCACTCCCATATCGGGCTCGACAAATATCTCACCCAATCCCGAAACTGATATCGCATCCCTGAAGTTACCGCTCTGCCTGATACAATCAAGCTCTTTTGACTTAACGGAGAAAGCGACAATCAATACGACCAACAATCCCGTCAAGATCGCTATCAAGAGATTAAAAATTTTATTGTCTTTCATTTCTTTAAATTAGTTATTATCTTTTCTCGCCCAAAGTGACTCTTATCGCCATCTCTTTTTTGTTACGGATCACTTTAAGCTCAATCGTGTCTCCGGAGTTAAACTCTTGTATCACCCCGGCTAAATAATTATCGCTGTTAATTGCTTTCCCGTCAACTTCCAATATGATGTCTCCTTCAATCAAACCGGCTTTATCGGCGGCTGATCCCTTGTCAATCGCCGGTTCGTTGTCTCCGCTGATGATTAAAGCTCCATAATCAACCGTCAACTCTTTATCTTTCACCAATAAAGGATCTATCATCATGTAGCGAACTCCCAGAAACGGGTAAACTAATTCTTTATCGTCTAAAACACTCTCAATCATTCTCTTGGCCTTGTTTATCGGAATACTGAATCCGATGCTTTGAGCGTCTATCGCCACTGCGGTGTTTATTCCGATAACCTCTCCTTTAAGGTTGAGAAGTGGCCCTCCCGAATTACCTCTGTTGATGGCGGCATCGGTCTGAATAACATCTTCCAAAACTTCAACTGTTCTTCCGTCGGTAGCCGATATTGATCGCCCCAACCCCGAGACGACTCCGACTGAAACAGTGTTTCTAAACTCACCCAGCGAGTTGCCGATCGCTATCACAGTCTGTCCGATTCTGATCCCGGAAGAATCTCCTATCTTGACGGTCGGCAAATCTTTACCGTCAATCTTCAATATCGCCAAATCTTGAACTGGATCGCGAGCCAAGACATCAGCTGTAAAGCTTTGACCATCATTGGTTAAAACCGCAAATTGAGCATCGGTCTCTGAAACAAGATGTCTATTGGTAAGAATAATTCCGTCGGATGATATGATAAATCCGGTTCCTCCGCCGACTTCCCTGTTTTCAATCTTCTTTTCACTCTCAAAAAAATCAAAGAAGTCATCAAAGAAATTCTTCCTTTCGGGAATGGAGATGTCACGCGATACAGTGATGCTGACAACCGCCGGAGAGACGAGATCAACCGCATCAATTATCGCTTTCTCGTGATCAACCGTCGCCTGATATTCTTGTTCCAATATCGGAGCAAGCACTTCCCTATTATCTTTTTTTGATTTGAAAAAATCAACGGCAAAGACCCCCAAGAGAGAGATTAAAACCCCGAAAAGAAAGATGATAAAATATTTTATTGCATTTAATCTCTTTTCCATATTATTAATGATTATTCTTTTGTCGGAACGAGGGGACTCGCACCCCTGATCTCCGGTACCCGAAACCGGCGCCCTAGCTTCTAGGCCACGTTCCGTTTATTATCCAAATCGCTCTATTAAATAAGGCAAAAAGATGATAAGTCCGATGAAAGTCGACCCGATACTCGCCACCAAGACCGCTCCGGCAGAAATATCTTTTATCTCTCTCACTCTCTCGTCTTTTTGAGGCGATATGATATCCAATGTTCTCTCAACTTGAGAATTGATCAATTCAAGACCCAAGACAAGAGTAACTGTCATTATAATGATCAGAGTCTCGGTTGCCGTGATATTCAAGAGAAAACCCAAGATAAAAACCGCCAAAGCTATCAAAAACATCACTCTAAAACTCTTCTCTTTGAGAGCGAAAATGATTCCGTTAAAAGCGTGCTTGAAGTTTTTAATCATATTGATTGCCATTAATTATCATTGATCATCTTTTCTATACTTCGGGGTCGGCCAAAACCCCATATACTTTCCTAACATAAGTCTGGTCTGGGCTTCAAGAGCCGGAAAGGCGCTAAAGAAGATCATGGTAAACGGAACGATGATCCATTGAAGAATCAAGATAACAAAAGTTGCTTTTCCATAATTTGGTGGTTTCGGCGGAAGAAGGAGGATGCTTAAATAAGCCGACCCTACCAAACCGAACATGGCCAATGTCAATATCCTGCTCAATATTATCGGCAAATTGTAAGAGGCAACCATATTGGCAAAATCACCTCGAGCAAAAATTATAGGTAGCCAACCGAGAATATAGATCAGTATCGGTGCCGTCGCCCAAGTCAATTGCCCCTCAATCACTTCAAATCCGAATCTCCATTTTTGAGAAAAGGGCAACTCTTTGTTCTTCATAAAGCCGAAAAGAAAGTAGGGAATGTTTTCCACACCGTAAGCCCAACGCCTCTTCTGCTTATAAGTATTGATTGCAGTCTTGATGAATGTCGGTGCCGTATTGGCATCCATTGAGACCGGGTAATGAATGGGAATCACCTCATAATCCCCGTTGAATTTCAATAAACATTGCCAAAAGACTCGAGAGTCTTCCGATACGACATTGGTCTGCTTGAAGCCTATGTCAACCAAAGATTGGAAACTCATTGAATGAGATGAGAATGTTATCAGTTTTTCCGGACGTTGTTGATTTGTCGTATGCCAAAAAGTTGATGAGAAAGCAAAGACTCTTGATATCGGAGACGCCTCCCAAATATTGTTAATGTAGAGCGGGATCGGTTGAAAACTGCTCCTTATTGGATTGTCAGCGGTGAGATAATAGTGAGTTAAACAACTGAAATATTTAGGATAGACGACCGTATCCGAATCAAGCGAAGTTAAGATTATCTTTTTATAAGGGATCTTGAGCTTGTCAATTACACTCTCTTTAACGACTCTGGTCGCCCAAGCTTCGTTTGAACTCTTGCCCGCAATCTCTCCCGGAATATCCTTCGGATGAGACACCACCAAAAACTTGAAGAACTTGTCACAAAAGAGCTCTTCCATCTTCTTGCCGATCAAAACTCCTTGCTCACCAGCTCGCTCCTCCATCGCCAAGACGACTATCATCTTGTCTTTCGGATAATCGTTTTCGCTTATCGAGCTTATCGTATTTTTGAGAATATATTCCGATTCATCATAGGTCGGAATTACTATAAGGTGATATATGTCGCTCCAATGATCAACCAGCTCTCCTTTAGGAAGAGACTCAAGCTCGTTGATCCAATTACGAGCCTCGTTTTCTCTCATTATCTTATAGCCGGCTCTTAAATGAAATGAGAAATAGATTGAGCGCAAAAACCAGAAAACCGCAAATGCAATTATAAATCCGGCGGTAAAAAGAGGGAAAAAGTAAGCCGCTATGATTGACAGTATGATAGTCGACCAAGAGAGAGCTCCGGGAAATATCTCAAGAGCCCTATATATAAATCTCTCTTTGGGATCTTCCAAATCACTGTACCTTGAAACTTTCAAATATTCTTCTTTCATCTTAATAGTTTTTTAGCTTGTTGCCATATCTCGGGCTGATTATTTACCGTCTTCATCCAGTACCACCACTCAACCCCCCAAAGATAAAACTCATCAAATCCCGATCTTATTGCATAATCTATATTTTTATCAAATATCTCGGGATTCATGCTCTTCTCTTGTTCTTTCAAGTCAAGAATGAATGTCGGTACCGGTCCCCAAGGTTCTCCTTGCAACTCCACAACAATCACATCTTTATCAAATATTTTCCTTATTATCAATGCTTTCCTGTAATAGTGAATTGCCGGTATCGGATATTTGGCGTAAAACCCACCCGCCTTATGCCACCAAGTCTGACGATACATCGTAGTTCCCACCATATCGCCTATCTCTGCTCCTAAAAACCATAGAGAAAGCTCTCCGCTCTCGGTAACTAACTTCGGGGTGTCCGGATCAATCGAGTTAGCTAAATCAATCTCTTTGAGAAAGAATTCTTTATCATACCAAGGACAGACTCCAAAATCCAAGAACGGCTCGTTCTCAATCTGCCAAGCGATAAGATTAGGATGATCCTTGTATCGTAGAATAACGGTTTCCAAGAATGTCAAAATCTCTTCTT
Organism: uncultured Candidatus Saccharibacteria bacterium; assembly: GCA_964586065.1. Classification (GTDB taxonomy): domain Bacteria; phylum Patescibacteriota; class Minisyncoccia; order Minisyncoccales; family CSSED10-335; genus CAZPFW01. The sequence continues at coordinate 16,257 of CAZPFW010000004.1, forward strand.
GTTGTTCTCCTTTATTCAAGTCATTCGCCCAATAAGGGATGTGACATTCGGGCCAACGAGGCGTTTTCATACCAACGGTTAAGATAAAATCTATCTGTCGCATTTCAGCCTCTTCTATCTGCCAATCAAGATCTTCAAAATGATAGATTCTCTTTTCCGGCTCAAGATCATTCCATTGGGTCGCTATCCTGATCCTTCTTGGAGAAAGATCGTCCAATATTTCAAGATAAGCCTCTTTCCAGTCAAGCCCGAGATCCGTCGCATAATTTGAAGAAAAAGTGACTCCCCAAGTTATATCATCGGATATCGGAGCTTTTCCGACAAACAGGAATACGAATATCGGTATAATTAAAATTGAAAATACGATTAATATTCTTTTCATAATCCGCTAAAAGCTAATATCACCATTCCGAAAAATATCAAAAATATCGCCAAAGACTTCATAACTATCGCTTCTTTTGATATCTCTTCTTTCAATATCTTGGGCAGCTTAATCGAGATCAATACTGTAATAATCAGAAGGAAAGCATATTGAACTCCTTGAAGACCGTTTATAATCGCAACAGTTGAAACTGTCGGAGCCAAAAAGATGGCCAAGTTTTGAAACAATCCTCCGATCGCCGATAATCCCTTGCTTGAGAAAAACAGCAGGGCAGTGGAAGGATTGAATATCGTCTTTTTTGAAAAGATATTTTTTCTGATCTCTTTTGAAAAAGAGAGGAAAAAAAGAGATAAGATAAAACCTCCCAAATTGATCGATATAATCGCAGTCCAGAAAGGATAAGCGATATAGAGATATTTGGCCAAAATAAAATGGTTGGCAAAAAAAAGACTTGTCAGAGCGGCAAACAATACTCCTGTTGGAGTGAATTTAACTCCTTTCTTGTAGTTTATCAAAAAGCTTCCCAAAATAAGTAAAATGAGTGCGGCCACTTCAAGAGCAGTCAACCTTTCGTTTCCTTGAGAGAATATAAAAGCCAACGCCAAAGAGAAGATTGGAATTAATGCTCCGACTGCCGGAACTATTCGTGACACTTCAAACTCTTTGACCGATTTGTAAAAAAAGAGAAGAGCTATATAGAAAGAAGCTCCCGCCAAGAAAGCCGTTATCAAGTGTTTCGTTTCCATTATCGTAAAGCCGACAATCGGAATCAAAAAAATGATTGCTCCACGAAAAAAACTCGTATAGAAAGCGTAAATCTTAGGATCGGGAATCTTATCCGTCAATAGATACTTGTCAAAGAGAGAAACTAAAGCCAAGAGAAGATAAGCTATTGTTGCGATTAGTAACCAAGACATTATAAATGATTGTTTTTACAGATCTTAGAGTAGTAATCTGAACTCGGGCGAGGTTTTCGCTCCAGTGTTTTGTAATCTATCTCCACCAGCCCGAAGCGCGGCCAAAATCCTTTATCCCATTCAAAATTGTCAATAAGTGACCAGTGAAAGTAACCTCTAACATCAACTCCTTCTTTGATCGCCGACATTACGGATTTCAACGTTTCTTCAATATACCATCTTCTGTGAAGATCATCGGCATCGGCTAACCCGTTCTCGGTGATATAGATCGGCTTCTTATACTTTTTAAGTTTCATCAATAAAGGATAGATCCCTTCGGGATGAAGGGGCCAGCCCATATCGGAGAATTTCTGAGCCCTGAATCCTTTACTGAAATAGTATTGTAAAGAGATGTAATCTTGATTTTCCGGTCCGCAGAGAGATAAAAACATTCTATTGAAGATATTAAGAGACGATAAGACTCCGCAAAACATCGTCATAATATGGCCAACTCCGACTGAAGCATTTAGATCTCTTCTCTTAATCGCCTTGTAAGCGCTCTTGTGAGCTTGAGCCAAGTTTTTGGAAGCGATAAGAGCCTTTATCGGATTTCTTTTTTGGGGAGGCCAAAGTCCCTTAATGTAAGCGTTTGATATGACGGAAGTCGGTTCATTCAACGTCATCCAGAAAGAGACTAAATCGTGATACTCATCGGCCATTCTTTGAGCATATCGTGAAAAATAATTCGGAAATTCGGGGTTAAGTAATCCCCCTTTATCTTTAAGCCAGATGGGCAGAGTCCAGTGCCAAAGAGTCACCAACGGTTTCATATTCTTCTCTTTTAGACTCGAAATGACTTTTCGATAATGATCAATCTCTCTCTGATCAAAGACACCTTCTTGAGGCTCTATTCTTGACCATTCAATCGAAAACCTGTGAGCGTTGTGCCCCATGGAAGATGCGATCTGAAAATCGTCCCTGAACCTGTTGTAATGATCGGCCGCTCTTCCCGATATGTAGTTTTGCGGGTCTCTTGCTTGGGGAAATTCGATTTTTCTGTTTTTATTTAAAGAGGCGAGCCTTTGAGCGTTGGCTTTCTCCCAAACAGACCAATCGTTTTGATTATTTCCTTCAACTTGATGAGCCGAGGTGGACGCTCCCCAAAGAAATCCTTTTGGAAAGTAAAGATTCATTTGATCTATTCTATACCAATTTCGCTCTTCTTTCCATAGGTCAATATAAAAAGAAAGGCCCAAAAGAAAAGAAACAGAGTCAGATTATTGAAACTGATCGACACCCAGCTAAATTTTGAAAAGAGATTGATTATTGATGTCAGATAAGTCAGAAAAGCCCATAAAGGCAGAGCCGATGCGAAAGCTAACGGACTGAAGACAAAAGACGCGAATATGAAAAGAAGTCCGAGTATCATAATCGGATAGAGTACCGGAACTATCAAAAGATTGGTTACGGGAAATATAATAGAAGCTTTGCCAAAATAATGTACTACAAGAGGCAGCGTCAAAATGTAGGCTGATAGACTGATCGCCAAAGAGTCTTTGATCATTTCTGATCTAATCGGAATCTTTCGCTTGATTATCGGTGAAAGCCAAACTATCCCGATGACGGCCAAAAAGGAGAGCTGAAACCCGATATCGTGCTTTAACAACAAGGGATTGAAAACAAGCATGATTGATGCCGCTAAGACAAGACTGCGATGAGGTCGATTCATCCGCCCCAACAGACCGGATAAAACGGTTGAAGATCCCATTATGGCGGCCCTGATCGCCGAAGGTTGAAGTCCGGTTATCACCGTAAAGAGAAAGAGAGACGACATTACAATAATTGATGAGAAACGTTTCCCGAGACGAGCCGTAAGACTTAATAAAACGGATGCCACTACGGCGACATGCAGTCCTGAAACCGAAATAATGTGTCTGACTCCCGATATATTCATCTTCTCTTGCCAAACATCAGATATCATCTTTTTCTCTCCCAATACGAGTGCTGCCAAAACGGATGCGTGAGGTTCCGGAAAATGCCGATTAATAGATCTGATCGCTTTTTTCTTTATTTCAAATATACGATCCAGTATCAAATTCTCTCTTCCGACAAGTCTTACGTCCGGATAATAAGCGACCAAAAAAAGGCCTTCCTTGGCTAAATAACCGGGATAATCAAACCCTTCAATCGGTGACGGAGGCGAGATCTTACCTCTCACCTCAAGAATATCTCCGTACTGATGACCCGCATCTCTTTGAGTGACAAGAAGAACTCCGCCCGATAAAAAAAAGCGAGAGTGCGTCTCTCTTATATCCGGCTCTCTTATTACGGTTCCCTTAAAATACGACTGCTCCTCCACTCTGTGTCTGAAATTGGACGGCCAAAATGAACCCAATGCGACTAACAAAAGCATAAATGCAAGAATCGATCTCTTGGGATAAAATGAAACCAGGATGGAAAGTGCTGTTAAGAGGAGAACGATTGATATTCTGTTTGAATCCAATAAGACTCCAAATAAGAATGAACCTAAAAGATAAAAGAATATCTTGGAAGCCGGCATCTTACCTTATCTCACAAAGGTCGAACATCTTCTCCACGTTTCTCTTTATCTCTTTCATATAATTATCCGAATACCCGTCTTTTCCGACAAAAGATCGGTCAACGTTTTTAACTGATTGAAAAACTTGAATAAAATACTTCTTGGCCGGAGCAATCGCTTCAGCTATCTTTTTTATCTCATCTATCCCGTGTATCCCGGGAACAACCGTCGTTCTGAATTCATAATCAATTCCCGATTCTTTAATCAGTTTTACGCTTTCGGAAATCGCCAATGTATCAAGATCGACACCAACAGCCAAAGAGTAGCTCTTTTTGTCAATTGGCGCTTTCAGATCCATCGCTATATAATCAATCAATTTTTTATCCAAAAGAGATCTGATCATTGACGGGTTGGTGCCGTTAGTATCAAGTTTAACGCTAAAACCTCTCTCTTTTATCTCTCCGATAAATTCAGGAAGATCCTTGTTTATTGTCGGCTCGCCGCCGCAAACGACAACGCCATCCAACAACCCCTTCCTTGAGTCCAAGAAACTGAAGAAATCTTGCTTCTCCATTATCGGTTGCTTGGTTATCAGATCCGGCAATACGATTTCGGGCGAGTGACACCAAGGACATCTGAGATTGCAACCAACCAAAAAAACCGTGCAGGCGATCTTTCCCGAATAGTCTATTAGGGTTGATTTTTGCAATCCCCCGATCTCAATCATTTAATTTTGGACTTGTATTCCTCTCTCTCTTTAAATTCTTGTTGCTTACCGCTATTCCATTGAGTGACCGGTCTCAAATAACCCACAATCCTTGAATAGACTTCACACGGTTGTTCAATGGTGCATTTGGGGCAATTGAAATGCTCGCCCGACAGATATCCGTGGGTCGGACATATTGAGAATGTCGGGGTTATGGTGATGTAAGGGAGTTTGTAATTGCTGAAAACTTTCTTAATCAAATTTTTAACGGACTCAATATCACTCACTCTCTCCCCCATAAAGAGATGTAGAACTGTACCTCCGGTATAAGCGGTTTGAAGTTCGTCTTGATGATTTAACGCTTCAAAAAGATCATCGGTATAATCAACCGGCAAATGAGTGGAGTTGGTATAATAAGGAACTTTATTAGTTCCAGCGGCGATGATATCCGGATGAACCTCCTTGTCAATTTTGGCCAATCTGTAGGAAGTTCCTTCGGCTGGGGTTGCTTCCAAGTTATAGAGATTGCCCGTCTTTTCTTGGTAATCAATTAAACGATCTCTCATGAATTCAAGAACTTCGATTGAGAACCTTTTACCTCTCTTAGTCTCTATTCCTTCGCCGATGAAATTGAGACAAGTTTCATTCATTCCGATAAGTCCGATGGTTGAGAAATGGTTGCCGAAATAACTACCTCTCATCTGCTTTACCGAAGACAAATAGTGTTGAGTGTAAGGATAGAGTCCCTTCTCAATGAAATCATCTAAAGTTTTCCTCTTTATCTCCAAACTGTCTTTTGCTAAATCCATCAATTTGCCCAATCGCTGATAGAAATCTTTTCGAGTCTTTGAAAGATACCCGATTCGAGGCATGTTTATCGTTACAACTCCGACGCTTCCGGTCAAAGGTTGAGATCCGAAGAGTCCTCCGCCTCGTTTGATCAACTCTTTATTATCCAATCTCAAACGACAACACATTGAACGAAAGTCTTCGGGATTCATATCTGATTGAACAAAGTTTGAGAAGTAATTGATTCCATACTTGGCCGTTGCTTCCCACATTGCATCAAGATTTGGGTTGTCCCAATCAAAGTCTTTGGCGATTGATATCGTTGGAATTGGAAAAGTAAACGGCCTTCCCTTGGAATCTCCTTCCATTATCACTTCATAAAAAGCTCTGTTTATCGTATCCATTTCAGATTGAAATTCTCCGTAATTTTTATCTTGAAGCTGACCTCCGATTACAACAGGTTGATCTTTCAAATAGCTTGGAACTTTCACATCAAGAGAAAGGTTGATGAAAGGAGTTTGAAATCCAACTCGAGTCGGAACCATGCAGTTGAAAAGAAACTCTTGCATCGCCTGTTTGACTTGGCTGTAATTAAGGTTGTCATATCTGACAAACGGAGCCAAGAAAGTGTCAAAATTACTCATCGCTTGAGCTCCGGCACTCTCACCTTGAAGAGTGAAAAAGAAGTTGACTATCTGCCCAAGAGCCGTTCTTAGATGTTTCGGAGGTCTTGATTCGATCTTTGACGGAACTCCTCCGAAACCTCTCACCAAGAGGTCTTGTAGATCCCAACCGCAACAGTAAGTTGAAAGAGAGTCAAGGTCGTGAATATGAAAATCTCCCCCCAAGGTCGCTTCTCTTATGCTTTGAGGATAGATCTTGTTGAGCCAATATTTTTTGGCAACGTTTGAAACGGCGTACTGATTCAATCCTTGCAGGGAGTATGTCATATTGGCATTTTCTTTGATCTGCCAATCAAGTTCTTTCAGATATCGATCTATCGATTCAACCGATTCATCAAATTGAGCGCTGGCTTCTCGAATCTCTCTTCTTTTCTCTCTATAGAGAATAAAAGCTTTGGCGGCATCAACCAATCCTTCAAGAATCAAGACCTCCTCAATCAGATCTTGAATCTCTTCAACGCTTATTTCCTCGTCCTTGAATCTGATATTGATGAGTTCGGTCACTCTGTCGGCTACTTTGTGCGACATCTCCCCATCTCCCTGATTTGATGCGGTAAGCGCTTTGTAAGTCGCTTCTCGAATCTTGTCTTTGTCAAAATCAGCTATCTGACCGTCTCTCTTTCTTACCTTGGTTACTCTTTTCATCTTTTCTTTTTACAATTAAGTTTAAAATCCGGTAGCTATAACTGTGACCTTTATCTCACCTTTTTTAAGATCTTCGCCTTGAACGGCGCCGAATATTATCTTTGCGTCGGGGGCGACTCTCCTTCTTATCTCATCGGCCATTTCGTTTATCTCAACCAGATTTATATCCTCACCGCCGCTTACATTGAAAAGAACTCCTTTCGCTTTACTACAAGGAGTCTCGATCAACGATGAATTGAGCGCCGCCGCTATCGCTTTCTTGGCTCGATCTTCACCTTGAGCTCTTCCGATTCCAAATATGGCCGAACCGGAGCTCTTTAATATGGATCTAACATCAGCGAAATCTATATTAATTATTCCGGGAAGAGTGATCAGATCTGATATTCCGCGAACCGCCTGATTGAGAGCTTCGTCGCAAATCTCAAAAGCGGACTTAACCGATGTCTTGGGATCAATTATCGATGACAATTTATCATTTGAGACCGATATCAAAGTGTCAACTTTATCTTCAAGATTGGACAATCCTCTCTTTGCTATATTAAGCCTGTCTCTTCCTTCAAAAGAAAACGGAGTCGTGACCACGGCGACCGTCAAAATATTCATGCTCTTGGAGACTTCGGCTATGACCGGTGCCGCTCCGGTTCCGGTTCCACCGCCCAATCCACAAGCGATAAAAAGAAGGTCCGAACCTTCTAATATCTTTGATATCAATTCCCTGTCTTCTTCGGCGGCTTTTTTACCGATAAGAGGATCCATTCCGGTTCCGAGCCCCTTGGTGGTCTCTTCTCCTATCCTGATCTTTTTATGAGCTCTTGTCTTTTTCAAGTCTTGCAGATCGGTGTTGATCGCCACCAACTCCACCCCCTCCATTTTGTAGCTCATCATTCGGGTTATGGTGTTTGACCCCGAACCGCCAATTCCAAAAACCTTTATTTTAGTCGATTTGTCCATATTATGGGATTAGAGATTTAAAGAAATTCTTAACCTTTCTTTTCGCTTTTGACCAAGATCCCTCTTCTTCTTCTTCAATTTCGTATCCGATCATGACCAAACCGCAAACAACTGAAAATCTGGGATCGTCTATCAGAGGATTGAATCTTTTAGCAAAGCCGACTCTGGCCGGAAGTTTTAGCTCTTTTCGGGCCAAATCCGATATGCCGGGCAGAGAAGATCCGCCTCCGGTCAAAACCACTCCCGCCGGAAGAAGTCGATCCTTGGATATTTTCTTAAGCTCTTCATTCACAACTTCAAATATTTCGCAAACTCTTGCGTTTATAATTCTCCTTAAGGCGGTTTTGGTAAATATGATATCCTCTCCTTCTTGAGAAATCGCCTTCTCCTTCTTAGTATCACCCTTTGAGTTGATCGCCGATCCAAACTCTATCTTGATCTTTTCAGCGGTATCTATGTCGCACTTTAATCCAATGGCGATATCGTTTGTTATATTATTGGATCCGATCGGAAAGATCGCTATATGCAAAAGAGTGTTCTCTTCAAAAACCGCTAAAGAGGTGGTTCCGGCTCCGATATCCAATATCGCCACCCCTCTCTCTTTTTCATTAGGTTCAAGAACCGATTGAGCGGACGAGAGAACTCCCGGGATAAGATCATTAACTCTGATGTTTGAATCAAGGATCGCTTGAGTCGTATTCTTTATATATTGAGAAAACACTTCGACGATCATCACGTCGGCTTCGAACCTGATCCCTTGCATATCAAGAGGATCTCTGATTCCGCCGACGCCGTCTATTATGAACTCTCGAGGAAAAGCGTCAACAATCTCTCTATTTCTTGATATGGGGAATATCTTGGCCGCCGCAATTACTCTGTCAATGTCTTCGGAAGATATTCTCTGATCGGCTCTTGAAACAGCCACTTGCCCCCTTGAAGATGATGACATTATGTGACTTCCGTTCAGATTGGCATAGATTCCATCAATTCGAGAATTGGTTTGAATTTCGATATTTTTAATACACTCGGTTATCGCCTTTGAAGTTTCTTCAACGTTAGAAACAACCCCTTTTCTGACTCCAGAAACCGGTTGAACAACTTTCGCCATCACTTCAAAGTTTGACGTTTCGTGATTATAGGCAACCGACAAGCCTTTGATCAGGTTGGTTCCAATGTCTATCGCCGTTATCATATTATTGCCAATTGACATATTAGGGCATTATACTATTTATGAATTTAAAAAACAAATCAGCCCTTTTTAAGGTCTGATGACAGATAAAATGACTCTTTCTCTCTCATTAAATCTTCTTCAAAATCGGTCTTATGATCGTAACCCAAGAGGTGAAGTATCCCGTGAATCAAGACTCTCTCAATATTACTTCCATCTTGAAAAACTTTTTGAGGAGATATGATGACTTCGCCGATAAAGTCTATTCCGGTTCCTTCCAATCCTTCCCCATTATGACTAAACGACAAAACATCGGTTATTTCGTTAAGGTTTCTGTAATTATTGTTGACCTTTTTGATCTCGGAGTTGTTGACAAAAGCGATTGATATCTCTTTGTTTTCAGCTCCTTCGTTTGAAAGAACTCTTTCGGCTAACGATTTCATCTTTGATTCATCAATGAAAAAACGAGATTGATTGGTTATCATTACATTCATCGTCTTGATATAATCAAAAACCCCACTTACGGGGTTATCGGCTCAACGCCCCCTTAACCAGACGCCCAACTTCAGATCCGTCCGCCTTGCCTTTCACTTGTGGCATAACCAACGCCATAACGGCGCCGATATCTTTTAACCCTGTCGCTTTTGAATCTCTTATCGCTTGATCAATAATTAATGAAATCTCATCTTCGGAGAGCTGTTCGGGCATATAGCTCAATAAGATGTCGAGTTCTTCTTTCTCTTTGTCGGCTCGATTCAAACTGCCGGCTTTCTCAAAGATGAATATCGATTCTCTTCTCTTTTTAATCTCCGATGCGATAACATCAATCAAATCTTTATCAGAAAGAGTCGCGTCTTCTTCCATCTTATCTTGATATCTTTTCTTTTTCTCTTTATCGTAGACCTCGGAGAGTAACATCCTCAAAACCGAGACTTTCGTTGTCTCTCTCTTTTTGACAGATTCATTCAAATCGCTCTTTATTCTGTCTCTTATCATATTTTAGAAACGCCCCGTGAAACGAGATTTGTTGAGGCCGAGTTTCTCTTTTCTCTCGTACTCTTCCTTGCTTCTGATTCTTCTGAGAGCCGCCGCTTTTTTGGCTGTATCATTGAGCTCTTTCTGAAAAAATCTTCTCTTACGAGCCTCTTTCAATATTCCGCTTCCCTTTATAGCTCTCGAGAATCTTCTGATCACGCTTTGAGTTGTTTCTCTCTCTTTTTTTTCAATCTTTAATGCCATTTTATCTCTTTATTATCTTTTAATCCTCCCAATATGTGAAAGTGGAGATGGAATATCTCCTGACCGCCGTCTTTCTCAACATTTATCGCCACCTTGTAGCCATTTCTGATCCCTTTCTTGGCTGCGGCCAAACGAGCTGCGATAAGGGTCTTACCGATCAACTCCGCATCATCTTCTTCTATTTGATTGACCGATGCTATATGCTTCTTGGGAATGGCCAAAAGATGGGTTGGCGCCACCGGATTTATATTCTCAAAAACGATCGCGTAATCGTCTTCATAGACGATTTCGGCCGGAGCTTCTTTGTTGACTATTTTACAAAATATACAATCTGTCATCTTTTAATTCTCTTCTTAATCTCTTTAATAGCATCTTTTAACGGAATTGTCTCCTGACTTCCATTCTCCATATTGCGGATTATTACAGTTTCGTCAAGTGCTTCTTGTTGTCCGATTATAACGGTGAGCTTGGCTCCCACTCGTGCGGCCCGAGACATCTGATCTCTTAATGAATCTTTTCCGAAAGATTCACTGACTGACAGATTGCTCTTTCTTAACTCTTCCATAAATCTCAAACTCTTTCTTTTACCCAAATCTCCGAGTTGAGCCAAAAAAATCTTATCTTTCGGTTTTCTGGCTTCGGCTCCAATAACAGCTTTGATCGCTTGTATCACTCTCTCCACACCAAAAGCGGCTCCCACTGCCGGAGTGTCCTTACCACCCAAAAGCTTAACCAAATCATCGTATCTGCCGCCACCACCGAGAGCTAATGATTTATCACCTTCTGAGGTGATGAAGAATTCAAACACGGTTTTGGTATAGTAGTCCAATCCTCGAACCAAATGAGGATTGAGGATATAGGGAAGCTCTAGTTCATCAAGATATTCAAGAGTCTTCTTGAAGTGAAGTCGACAATCGGGACAAAGGTGGTCGATTGATTGAGGAGCCGATTTTATTATCTCTTGACACTTCTCACTTTTACAATCAAGAATTCTTAAAGGATTCTCTTTCAATCTTCTTTTGCAATCTGCACAAAGACTATCCGCTTTTGATCTCAAGTAACGAGTCAAGACTCGGCGATAAGCTGGGCGGCATTCCTTGTCTCCTATACTGTTTACCTCAATCGATATGTTCTTGAGCTTAAAATCAGAGAGAAGGCTGTAAACCAGCTGAATTATCTGGGCATCGGCGATCGGCTTCTTCTCACCGATCGTCTCAAATCCAAATTGCCAAAACTGTCTGTAACGCCCCGCTTGAGGTCGTTCATATCTGAAAAAAGGACCCATATAGAAAAGCTTTACCGGTTGGGGTCGGCCCGCCATACCGTGTTCAATGTAAGCCCGAACGATGGGTGCAGTTCCTTCCGGTCTCAAGGCCAATCTGTCTTCACCTTTGGTCTTAAGAGTAAACATCTCTTTTTTGACTATATCGGTTGCAATCCCAACACCCTTGGTGAAGAGCTCTTCATCTTCTATCATCGGAGTCTCTATCTTTCCAAATCCATAAAAGTCCGCGATCTTGTCGATCGCTTCGGATATTTTTTTATAATACTTATACTCAAAAGAGAGTATGTCATGAGTTCCGGTCGGCTTTTGAAACTTAATCTTCTTCATCTTTATCTTTAATAAATCGGTGCTCCGATAACTTCCGCCTTATTGAATGAAGCGACCCTGATCAATACTTTTCCCAATATGTACTCCCTTGAGAGAGCCCCCCATCTTCGGGAATCAAAAGACAATTGACGATTATCTCCCATAACAAAGAACTCATCGTCTCCCAATGAGATCTCCATCGTCTCACCCATGAAAGTGAAAGGTAGGTAACTGTTCTCATCAAGGCGAATGCTGTTGCCTTCGGAGATTATCTCAACCCCATTATCATTTATTCTGATTGTCTCGTTTGGAAGTCCTATGACTCTCTTTATGTGACGCAATGACGGATTCTGAGGATATCTGAAGACTATGACATCTCCTCTGACGGGATCTTTGAATCTGTAAGATATCTCGTCAACGATTAAATAATCTCCGTTTGAATAATTCGGCTCCATCGATTGACCGTTGACAACAAACGGCTGAAACAGAAAATACCTGACAGGTATAACGATCAAAAGAGCGATCAGTATCACTTTGATAATGTCAAAAAGTGTGTCGATTGGTTCTTTCATTCTCGTTTTTGAATATCATTCTATCAAATTTTTGTTTTTTTACAAGCTACCGAGTATAATGTTTTTATGAACAACGAAATTGTCATAATTGTCGGGTTGGGAAATCCAGGATTCGGATACCGTAAAAATTATCATAACGCCGGTTATTTAGCGGTTGATCTTTTAGCTCAAAAACTCAATTTCTCTCAATTTGTCAATTCCGAAAAGAATAATGCGATGATATCCGAAATGATATTAGACAAGAAGATCATCTTAGTAAAGCCGACAACGTTTATGAATCTGTCAGGCATCGCCGTCAAGAAAGTCGTCTCAAATTTCAAAACAGTAAACTGTCGATTAATCGTTGTTCATGATGATATAGATATACCTTTGGGAGACGTTAAAATATCTCAAAACAGAGGATCGGCCGGACATAAGGGAGTTGCATCAATTATAAGAGAGTTGGGCGACAAAAATTTCTATCGTGTCAGAATCGGAATACTTCCCGAAAAAAAACCTTCGGCTGTCGATCTCTTCGTTCTCAAGAATCCGACTCCCGATGAATTGCCTCTTTTTCAATCGGGAATTGAAAAGAGCCTTCTTTTTTTAGAAAATGAGATAAAAGATAAAAGCCGAAGTGATTAAACTTCGGCTTGCCCTCTTTTGTTCCAATACATCATCATCTCCGCTTGATAAATGACGTCTTCTATCGAAAGAGTTCCGTCATAGAAGTCGTACCCGATGGAAGTGTTAGTTGCTTGAGAGCGAATCCTGTCAACAACCGTCTCAACTTTTTCTTTATCTGTTTCGGTTAAAAGAACGAGAAACTCATCACCACCGATACGAGCTGCAAAATCGGTTTTCCGACAATTTTTCTTGATTACATCAGAAAGAGAGATTATGACTTCATCTCCTTTCTTGTGTCCCAAAGAATCATTAATGTTTTTAAGACCGTCGATATCAAGAAAGAGTATGGAAAACGGATGCCCGTATCTTTCAAAACGTCTCACCTCTTCTTTCGCTTTACGATAGAATCCTCTCCTATTTAGAAGACCGGTGAGAGAATCTGTCACAGCTTCGTCCTCCAATTTCAAGACCTTTTCCGGGCCAAGACGAATTATGAGCAAGATCGCTCTAAGAAAGAGACAGATTTTTCTAAAAACCATGAAATTACCTCCTTTTGTCTGATTGTGAAAGTGCTTTATTCCGTAGTGAATTCTCGATAGTATACAATGATTTTACTTTTTGTCAATAAAGAGAGCGCATCTGGGATGCGCTCTTTTGAGATTTAGAAAAAACTGATGATGATGAGATCTTCATTACAAAACACGATCTCTAAGTTCATCCTTTCGATTAAGAATTTGATGGGAACCATCGTCCTTTCGCCGATAATTATTGGAGTCATTTCACCAAAAAAAGATCTTCCGATAACCATGCCCATGAAGTCGATCTCGTCTCTTCTCTCAAGCCAGACCGTCCGATTGATCGAACCCCAAAAGACATCATAACCCGCGGCTTCGGCAATTAATCGAATCGGTACGAGATACTCTCCGTCTTCAATTACAAAAGGATTCTCATACCCTTCTATGACATCTCCTTGATAATAGATATGCTCTTTTTCCAAAAACATAAAGTTTGTTTCTTCCGTCGCTTCCGCCAAAACACTGTTTGCCATCAATCCCATCACCAGCAAGACTAAAACTACCAACCTCAATCTTCTCATTTTTAAAGACCTCCTCTCATATTTACCACTATCTTGCACCATCTTAATCAGCGCCACCTCTTCTGTCAAGAAAATATTCGGTGCTTTCAAAAATTGATAACGCAAATTTAAAGTGTCAGATAATCGACGTTGAAGCCGAGATCTTCAAGACAAAAGTTAATCTCTTCTTGAAGTCCCTCGTTGAAATAAAAACTCGACAAACTGTCGGTAAATCTGACCCATTCTCTGAAGTCCGATTCAGATGTTGTTCCGGGAGAAAGACAAAGTAAGTTTATCCGATCGGTGACTCTTCCCGTAATCATCCAATTGAGCGTCGGTTTTATCAATTGACCGTCTCTTATTCTCCAAAAGAGATCCAACAGATCGTCATCTGACGGAACGATAAGTTGATCGGACGGATGAAAATGAAAAAGACCGTCTATCTCAATCCTTGACTTTTTCATAAAAGATTCTCTCAATCTTTGTTCGATCCCCGTTTCAGGCATTACAGAATCACAATTTCCGACAACAACATCTCCCAAAACGGTCTTGCCGTCTATGATGAAGCTGACAAAACCAGTTTCATATCCGCTGTTTTTTGTTATCTGCGCCGAATCGATCACTTTATCTTTGAATCCTTCAATTTTCAATAATTTCTTAAGCAAGATAAACCCTCCTTTTTAAAAGAACTTTTCTTTTCTTATACCATTAATTTCACAAAAGTAAAGATAAGATGTTGCTTTTTTTCCTTATATAAGTTAATTACGAGATTATGAATCTAATTATTGTTGAGAGTCCGACGAAAGCGAAAACGATTAAAAAATTTCTTAAAGGAGATTATGAGACCATATCTTCTTACGGCCATATTCGTAATTTGCCAAAATCAAGTATCGGAGTCGATATAGAAAACGATTTTGAACCCAAATATGTCGCCATACCCGGTTCCGGTAAAAATCTTGCCAAGATAAAAAATCTTGCAAAAAAGTCTGATACGATATTTCTGGCAACCGACCCTGATCGAGAAGGTGAAGCGATATCTTGGCATCTTTTGGAAGCTTTGAATATCCCCAAAGAGAAAACAAAGAGAATAGCCTTTCATGAGATAACCGAAGAGGCAGTTAAAGAATCGCTTGCCAATCCTCGAGAGATAGATATGAATCTGGTCAATGCTCAACAGGCGCGACGCATCCTTGATCGAATTGTCGGTTACAAGCTTTCGCCTTTTCTTTGGAAAAAAGTCGCCCGCGGTTTGTCAGCCGGAAGAGTCCAATCGGTTGCCCTTAGACTCATCACCGATCGAGAGAAAGAGATAAAAGCCTTCAAGCAAGAGGAGTATTGGAGTATAGAATCATTGATGAAGGCCGGCTCAAAAGATCCTGAATTTGAAGGATCTCTTGTTTTGGCCAACGGTAAAAAATTGAAGAAGCTCTCCATTTCGAACAAGAAGACCGCTGATGATTTAGTTGATCAAATCAAGAAGCAGAAATTCTCCGTATCTCAAGTATCAAAGAAGAGAGTTAAAAAGAATCCCTTACCTCCCTTTATCACAAGCAGCCTACAACAAGAAGCGAATAAAAGATTGGGTTTCTCTTCCAAATTCACCATGAGGGTGGCTCAACAGCTTTATGAGATGGGATTTACCACTTATCACAGAACCGATTCGTACAATGTCGCCGATTTTTCCTTAGGAAAAGCCAAAGAGTTTGTTATTAAAAATTATGGCAAAAATTATTGGAAAGGCACTATTTATAAAAAGAAAGTCGCCGGAGCTCAAGAAGCTCATGAGGCGATAAGACCATCTTATCCCGATAAGACGCCCGATGAGCTAAAAAACAGATTGGACGGGAAACAATTCAAATTATACGATCTGATCTGGAGAAGATTCTTGGCATCACTACTCACTCCGGCTGAATTTGATCAATCATCAGTTGACATCGCTTCCGATGACTTTGTCTTTAAGGCCTCGGGCAGAACGATGCGATTTGACGGATTTTTAAAAGTCTATCCGATCAAATTTGAAGAAAAAAATCTCCCATTGATTGAAAAAGGAGAAACGATTGATCTTCTTGAAGTAATTCCGAATCAACACTTCACACAACCGCCGGCAAGATATAATGAGGCGAGTTTTATTAAAATACTGGAAGAAAAAGGCATCGGCCGACCGTCGACTTATGCCATAATATTATCAACAATTGAAGAAAGAAATTACATCAAGAAAGGCGATGACAAGAGATTCGAGCCAACTGAAATCGGAATGATAGTTAGTGATCTTTTAACAGACCATTTTAACGATATAGTGGACATTGAATTTACCGCCAATATGGAAAAAAGTCTTGATGATGTGGCTGAAGGAAAGACCGATTGGCGTTCGCTTCTTAAATCATTCCATGACCCGTTTAACAAATTATTGCAAAAAAAAGAAATGGAGATAGATAAGAAAAAAATAACCGAAAAAGAGACTGATGAGATTTGCGAAAAATGCGGTGCTAAGATGGTCTTGAAAGTCGGCCGTTTCGGAACTTTCTTGGCTTGTTCAAATTATCCGGATTGTAAAAACACAAGATCGATGGAAGAGAGCTCGGAGCCGTGCGAGAAGTGCGGCGGTAAGATGACTTTAAAGAGAAGCAGATTCGGCAGTTTCTGGGGTTGTTCAAATTATCCGGATTGTAAAAATACGAGAAGAGACGAAGAGAAGATTGGAGTAAAATGCCCCGAATGCAAAGAAGGTGATGTTGTCAAGAAGAGATCATCCAAAGGAAGACTTTTTTACGGCTGCAGTAGATATCCTAATTGCAAATTCATAACAAATAAGAAACCCAAAAATTAATCTTCCGATCTCTTCCAATCGTTGAGAATCTTTCTTTTCAAATTTGGAAAACTGCCTTGACGAATGCTCTTCCTTATCTCTCTCATCAGAGAGAGTACCCAAAAGAGATTGTGTTCCGCCAAAAGATAGATACCGTAGAGTTCTCTTTCTCTTATAAGATGAGTGATATAAGCTGTCTGATAATCGGAACAAACTCGGCAAGAACATCGTCTGTCCAGCGGTCCCGATTTTTCAAGAAACTTAGTTTGCCTTAGGTTGACTCGTCCACTCGATGTCATTGCAACTCCGTGTCTGGCCCATCGAACCGGAATAACACAATCAAAGAGATCTACACCTCTACTAACCGCTTCAACGATATCATCGGGCTCGCCTATACCCAACAGATGTCTCGGTTTTGATTGAGGCAAAATCGGAATCACCTCTTCAAGAACTCGGTACATGCTCTTTTTACTGTCTCCGTAAGATCCTCCAAACGAACCTCCGATACCGAAACCGAAGAAAGGAAGATCGGCTAAACTTTGAGCTGATTCCCTTCTTAACTCAAGATAAGGACCTCCCTGAACAACCCCTAAGATAACCTGATTGTTTCCATTAAAAGCATTAAGAGATCTTTGAGCCCAATTATAAGTTCTCTCCACTGATATTTTAGTGTAATTCTCAGTATCCAATGGAGAACTGCACTCATCAAAAGCGAATATTATATCGGCTCCCAATTTCTCTTGAACTTTCATAGATATCTCGGGGGTCATCTTAAGTACTTTACCATTGATAGGCGATCTAAAAACAACTCCGTTGTCATCCACTTTGGCTCTCTTTTTGAAATCTCTCTTTGAAGAGTCTACATTGGCAAGCTTTCCCACTCCTTGTTGCCAACCCGATCCGAGACTAAACACTTGGAAACCTCCGCTGTCAGTCATTATTGGAACTTCGGTTCCGGTGAATTTATGCAAACCTCCGAATCGAGCAACCTCTTTATATCTCTCATTGCAAAAAAGATGAAAGGTATTCATCATCAATATCTCAAATCCTATCTGGTTGACTCTGCTATGATCACCTCCCTTGAGAGCTCCTTTAGTTGCAACCGGAACAAAGGCCGGTGTTCTAATCTTTCCGTGAGGAGTTGAAAAAAGCCCGGTTCGGGCAGCGCTTTTCTTGCTCTTTTTTGTTATCTTGAAATTAAACTGATTCACGATGAAGACATTCTTCAACCTCTTTTACAACCTCCTCCGGCGTATAGTAGATCTTAACTATGTATTTACTGACTCCAAACTCATCCATCATTCTTTTACTATCTTCTTCTAATACGGCGTTAGATAATATAATGACTTTGGACTCTTGTGATTTATTATTCTCTCTTAATTTTCTTAAAACATCCCAACCGCTCATCTTGGGCAAATTGATGTCAAGAATAATGATATCAAAGTCTCTCTTTTCAATCACACCCAACGCTTCTTCGCCATCTCTGACTGCCTCAACTGAATATCCTTTCTCTTCAAATTTCGTAACGTAGATGTCAACGAGGAAAGGATCGTCTTCCACTATGAAAATCTTCTTCATTGTGTTTATTATAACTCTTTTGAATAAAAAAAGAAGAGGGTATTCCCCTCTTCTTCATGACTGAACAATTTTGAAGTTAGAAAGATCCTCCTTCGTTATTGTCTCTTGGAGTCATCGGTTTGGCTTCGCTGACGATTAACTTCCTTCCATCAACTTCTTTCTCGTTGAACATCTCCATCGCCTTTGATGCGTCTTCGTCACTTGCCATCTCTACAAAACCAAAGCCTCTTGATCTTCCGGAAAATTTATCTTTGATAACATTTGCCGATTCAACTGCTCCTGCTTCTGTGAAGACTTCATTAAGTCTTTCATCAGTGGTCTCGTAGGAAAGATTTCCCACATAAAGCTTCTTGGCCATTTATTTCATTGACTATTTTTAATTAAGCGACCTTTGCCCTACCCTTTCCCTTAGGCCTAAAAAGCTTACGAGAACGGTCCAGGAACTATCGCCCCTAAACGGAGCGTGGTTGTCATTATATTCCAAAAACAATCTTTGTCAAATAGATATCTTAATTTGTACAATATCGTCCAACTTTAGCTTCATTGTAGATTATATAAATCTGTTGGATTGCCCGATATTAAATGTTTTGCCGAATGTGAAATCAAAAATACGCAAAGTACTTTACAAATTCGTATCTGTTTAAGCTCGTACGACGAAGATTTATCTGCCGTGCTTAATCTCAACAACATCACCGTCTTGAAACAAGTAATCCTTTCCTTCGGTTCTGATAAGGCCTCTCTTTTTTGCCTCAACTATTGACCCCACTTCAATTAAATCTTCCCAATTTATTACTTCGGCTTTTATAAATTTATCTTCGAAATCAGTATGAATGACTCCAGCCGCTTTGGGCGCATAAGTCCCTTTTTTGGTTTTCCAAGCCCTGACTTCATCGCTTCCGACGGTAAAGAAAGTGATCAGGTCCAAAAGATCATAAGCTTTTTTTATGAGCCGATCAATTCCCGAGATTCCTAAAAGATCTTTTTCCTCTTGGAGCAGATTGGAATAATCTAATTCATCTAATATGTTTATTGAAATGACCGGCCACCTTTCACCCAATAAGCTTTCTGTCTCTTGATCTTCGTCTCCGTTTAGAAGGTATATCCTCGGCTTCATGGTTAAAAAACGATAAGGGTAAAGAAGATCTCTCTCTTTCTCCGAAAAATCAACATCGGCCAATATATTACCGTCTTCAAGTTCTTTTTTAGCTTTTTCAAGAGCGTTGAGTTCTGCAACAATTTCGCTCTTGCCCGACTTAGCTTCTCTTGAGGCCGATCTTATCCGGTTCTCTATTGTTTCCAAGTCTTTGAGCATCAGTTCGGTGTTTAATAACTTTGCTTCCGCAACCGGATCAATTTGATCGCGTGCGTTGATTATATCACTGTTGATAAAAGATCTAAGAACAAAAAGAATCAGATCTGTTTCTCTGATATTAGCTAAAAATCTGTTTCCCAATCCGTCGCCTTTGCTGGCCCCTTCTATTATTCCGGCGATATCTATGAATTTTACGGTTGAATTGATTATCTTCTCGGGATTGAAAAGATTAGCTAACTTTTGAAGTCGATCATCCGGAACAGTTACAACTCCGATATTGGGATCAATGGTACAGAAAGGATAGTTGAATCTGTCAACCTTATTCTTAGTTAATGCTTCAAACAGAGTTGATTTTCCAACATTGGGAAATCCGACTATTCCGATTGATAAGTTGGTGCTTGACATATAATTTCAAATATTAAAGGCCTCCTTGTCTTTGGAGACCCCATTCACCTATTAAAAGATCTTATCTCTTTTTCGTCAATAAATTCTTAACTTTTTCGCTGATGGTTAAGGGTTTCTTCTTATCCACCTTTTCCATGATAATCTTTAACAGATCGAAAGGATGTTTGTCAACAAAATTTCCTTCTATTACAAGAACGACTGATTTCTTGACTTCGGAAGAAAATCTCTTAGGAACCAAGTCCTTCATATGCTTAGGAACAAAGAGATAAATACTTTCTGCTGACCATTCTTGAAAGGCTTTCTCAATCCTGTCTCCGAGTTCTCGAGCAAATTTGGCCAAAAATTCTTTCTTTTTCTCTTCAAGAACCGCGCCGAACCCATAAGTTCTACCTTTACCACTTCTAACAAAGAAGCTCTCTTTATCCGAATACGATGCCAACGTCTCTATCTTCAATTGATCGACCAACTCGATCTCTCCGCTGTGAGCACGAAACACTTTAGCCGAACGACTTCCGGCGGCCACGATAATTGATCTTTTTGAAAATTGAGGTAATTCTTTTGATATTTGCACGGTAAACTCTTTTTAACTTTTTATCTTTATAAAATCAAGCGAAAAGATATTCCAATGATTTTCTCTCCAAATCGCCCCCAACAACTTTCACCTTCACTCTGTCTCCGAGAGAATATCTCTTTTTGGTCTTTCGACCGCTTATTGAAAAGTTCTCTTTATCAAGTAGATAGAAGTCACCCTTTAGATCTCTTAATCTAACCAACCCCTCGGCTTGAGTTTCAATATCCTGAACATAGATTCCCCACTCGGTAACGGCCGATATTACTCCGTCTCTTATCTCTCCCTTTCTGTTTAACATATATTCGGTCTGCTTTAAAGCGATTGAAGCTCTCTCCGCTGAAGCAAGATTAATCTCTATCTGTGAAAGCTTTTCGGCAGTTCTTTTACAGAAATCTCTTTCTCCTTGAGACGGACCCTTTTTTTCCAGTTTTTTCTCTAACAATCGGTGAGTTAATAGATCGGCATAACGTCTAATCGGTGAAGTGAAATGTGTGTAATGTTTCAACGCCATGGCAAAATGTCCCCTGTTGCTGGTTGAATAGATCGCTTTGGGTAACGATCTAATAATCGTTGATTTAACCATAAACTCTATATCAGTTCCGGCGATATCTTTTATCAGATCGTTTAGTTGTTTAGATGTCGCCGTCTTACCACTGAATTTTATCTGATGCCCGAGCTTCTTAAGAAAAGTGAACAGCTCATCAAGAGAATCTTTGTCCGGTTTTTCATGTATTCTGTAAAGAGATAAATTATTGCTTTTCTCTCCACCTATGAAATAGGCCGCCTCTCGATTGGCCAATATCATAAGATCTTCTATCAGCTTCTGGGACTCAATCCCTTTTTCGACATAGATCTTTGTCGGTCTGCCTTTTGAGTCAATTTCGATCTTCACTTCATTGCAACTGAACTCAATCGCACCGGAATTGATCCTGTCCTTTCTCAAGCTCCTTGTTATATTCATCAATGTTTTCAGTTCGGCCGAGTGGGGATCGGGCTTTAGATCGTCTATTATCTCTTGAGCTTCTCGATAGGTATATCTTCTATCGGATCGAATCACCGTTTTTCCAAACCAACGATCAATGACTTTGCCATTTCTTATCTTAAAAACCGCCGAGAAGGTGAGTTTATCTTCATCTGGGTTAAGGCTACAAATATCGTTTGAAAGTATCTCGGGAAGCATCGGGATCGTTCGATCTACTAGATAGATTGAAAAACCTTGCTTAATCGCTTCGTTGTCAATGGCGCTCTTTTCTTTCACCCAAAAACTAACATCGGCAATGTGAATTCCGACTTCAAAAGTGTTCTGATCTACCTCTTCAAAAGAGATCGCATCATCAAAATCTTTAGCGTCATCGGGATCAATCGTAAAGGTCAATTTTTCTCTGAAATCTTTCCTTCTCTTTACCTCCTTGGCCGTTAAATGAGGCTGTTTTCTCTTAATGTCTTTGGACTCTTTTTGAGCGGCATTGGAAAAACCAACTTTAAAACCTCTATCAAAAACTATTGACTCCATCTCAACATCGATCTCTCCTTTCTGACCCAAAACCTTTAATATCTTGGCGGTTGGATTCTTTTTGGGATCATCCCATTTAACAAATCGAATTAACACTTTGTCTTTGTTTTTGACATTGGGATCAATTGACGGGACAAAAAACGGAAGATGAATCTTGTAATCATCCGCCTTGATAAAAGCAAATGAATCTCCTTTCTTTCTTTCTACGGTTCCGACAAAGTCCGTTTTTCTTCTTGATATAATCTTGGTGACTTCACCTCTTATCTTATCGCCATTAACTCTGGGTGTTATGGCAACCTCAACCTCGTCTCCATTGAGAGCCGTATTGGTAAAGTAAGAAGGGATGTAAACTTCTTCTTTGCCGTTCTTGTCGGTAACGTAACCTGTCCCCAAAGACGTTATTATTATTTTTCCTTCTATTCTGTTTTTCATAATGATTGATCGGTCAAGCCTTTCTCTCCATGATGCTTTTTCATTCCGGTTAAAGGTATTGTGAAATAAAAGGCCGTCCCGGGTTTCTCTTTCTTACCGATATCGGGATTGGGCGACTCAAACCAGATGATTCCTCCAAAATTGTTAACTATCTCTTTTATGATATAGAGGTCCAAACCAGTACCATAAAGCTCTTCATTTTTGACGTTTTCCGCTCTGAAAAATTTGGTGAATATTCTTGACTGTTCTCTGATCGGTATTCCTCGACCGTCATCGGCTATTTTCACCAGAATAGAGCCGTCTTCTCTTTTGATGTCTATCCAAACATTACCTCCTTGATAACCATACTTTACCGCGTTTGATAAAAGTCCTCTGAATATTGTTTTCAGTAATCTTTTGTCAACTTTCACTTTAGATAAATCTTTTTCATGACTCACGCTTATCTTTATCTCTTTTGCGACTCTGTCCGGTTCAATGTCCGTCAATGATTCTTTTAAGACCTTTACGATGTCCAACCTCTTTGGTATTACGGTCAATATTCCAAGATCCAATATGGCTGCGTTAAACAGCGTGTTTGATATCTTGATTAATTTCTTTGTTGATTCATATATCTTCTCAAGATATCCAATTTGTTCATCATTAAGCTTGCCTAACATGCCATCCAAAAACATAACCGCGCACCATCTGATAACCGAGAGCGGCGTTCTTAGTTGATGAGACAAGACAGAAATAAATTCAGACTTCACTTTGTCAATTTCTTTTGCTTCGGTGATATCTCTACTGATTGCCAAGACAGTTCTTATCTCTCCGTCCTTGCTGAACTCGGGCAGTAATCTTGTATAGTGATACCTCTTACCGGATAAAGTCATCTGTTCGGTGTAAATCGCCTTCTCTTTCCCCGTTTCAAAAACATCATCAAGCGCTTCTTCCCAAACTCTGCTGGTATTTTCGGAAAATCCCGCTTCTCTCGGAGTTTTCCAAAAGAAATCTTTGGGTTGAATTCCAGACTCTTTTTCAATAATTGGATTGATATAGATATATCTATGGCCGGGGTCAAAGCGTGCAATGATATCCGGAGCTCGTTCAACTAAGTTTCTAAACTCTTGCTCTCTTTGATGAACAATCTCTTCTATCTGCTTTCTCTGTGTAATATCTCTGATGATTAAAAGATCGGCCAAGTCACCCTCATAATTTATGACTCCCGAACTTATCTCAATGGATATTTTACGGCCCTTGGAGTTTCGCAATACAGTCTCAATAACAAAAGATTTATCGTCCGACCCCTCTCTATAACCCATAACAAACTTACTTTTCTCCTTTTGATCTATGTAATCTTCGAATACGGTCCCGATTATTTCATCTTTTGATAATTCAAGCATATCGGAAATTCTTGAATTAAGATACTTGATCTTACCGTCTTTAACAATCATTATTCCATCGTTGGCCAACTCAACCAAATTTCTATACTTTTCTTCACTCTCCACAAGAGCGTCTTTTGTCAACTTCTTTGATGTAATATCTATGATTATCGCTTCAAGAAAAAACTCTCCTTCGCTTCCTAAAACCATTCCGCCTCTTTCATTAACCCATCTGACTTCCTCATCGGAACCAACTATCCTGTACTCAATGTCCCAAGATCCTTTATTCTTAATCTTATCGTCTATGACCATCTTCACTCTGGCCCAATCACCGGGATGAACCATGTCGTGAATCTCTTTTTCACCCGACAGAAATTTCTTGGGATTGTGTCCTGTTACTTTCTCGAACTGATCGCTTATAAACGTCACTTGAGGCTTTTTACCAATCGCTTGAGAATAGACCGCTCCAGAAACATTGTTAGTAATGGAGCGATATTTCCTCTCACTTTTTCTCAAATCTTTAACCGCGGATCGCAATTGAAACGTAATGGCAGTCGTTATAACTGCAGCCGATATACCAAAGAGCATTATCTCGGTGCTCTTGAAAAACATTGACAGAACAACCGATCCCAAAAGAAACATCACTATCAATCCGCCTTCAGCACTCCAAGTGAGGGTCGCCGCTATCGCTACGGCAACTCCGAGAAGAGTTAGAGTCAACTCCGACATAGTTGCAAAAAGAAAAGCGATAAGAATCAATAGAAATACGATGGCTAAAGCGATGTATCCGGTAAACTTTTTTACTTTTGTTATCATCTTATTGATCCAACAGCCTTGTTATAGAGACAGTAATCACACTCGGGATCAGCCAATGGAATAACCTCGGACTCAAGGCAGTTATAGATATCGTCTATCGTTTTATCAACCCAAGAATCATCTCCGTCATAAGGTATCAGCTTTATATCAAACTCAAGTTTGGCGTCGAAAGCTTCTTTATCGGCGTCTCCGTTGCAATAGACAAAATAACCCGTTTTTGAAACATTGAATCCGTTCTTTCGAAAGAGCCATTGATAGACTTCCATCTGTCTTTTGTAAGATATTTGCCAATCGGCGTCTATTCCGACTTCCCCGCTCTTGGATGTAGCTTTGTAGTCAACCACTATCAATTCTCCCATCGGGTTAACCCAAAGATCATCAATCCCTCCAGTTATAAGCAAATTGGTCGATTCATCTAAGTAGGAAATACCTCTTCTTAAGGCGTCTCTCCATTCATCCATTTTTTCATGACTAAACGGAATCGCATCCACTCCATAAGCATCCATTAGAGGATGAGCGCTCTCTTTCGCTCTATGAAAATCAAACTCTTTCTTTAAAAGAGTGTCAACGGCCGAATTGAGAGAGAAAGGGAACCCTGGCGGACGTCCGATGCCAAGCCTTCTGTCAAGATAGAAGCAACGAGGACAATTGAGAAAAAGATCTATCTTGCTACGACTTATACGAAATGGCTTGCTTGACCCGGGCTCATATTTATTTGACCTTTGCGGATTGTAGTATTTAGACATTGTTTTTTTGTTTATAGCATTATTGGACCAAAGTTACTAATCTTTTTTTATAACCAACTCTTAAACCTTTTGATATACCAACTCTTTACTATTTGAGTTAAAACCGAATAGCCGACCAAAGTTATCAGAAGTAGCGGAAAGTAAGTTAAAGGTAATGCCTGAAGACCGATATTCCTGCCAAATCCGGTGAATGGAATCGCTAAACCGATTGTCATAATCGCACCGGTTAAGAATAATACCGGCTTGGTCGCCCTACTCTGAATGAATGGAATCTTCTCGGTTCTGATCATATGAACAATTAATGTTTGAGACAGCAATCCTTCCACAAACCAACCTGAATGAAAAAGTGATTGCATTGCGGGAGTGTTGGCCTTGAAGACATACCACATCATAAGAAACGTTGTAAGGTCGAAAATCGAGCTAATCGGGCCGATGAATATCATAAAACGACTGATGTCACTGGCCTCCCATTTACGAGGCTTCTTTAAGAACTCGGGACTCATACTGTCCAATGGAATTGAGAGTTGAGAGATATCATACAATAAATTCTGAACCAACAGATGAAGCGGCAACATCGGCAAAAAGGGCAAGAAGATACTGGCACCAAGGACACTGAAGGCATTACCAAAGTTGGAACTAGTCGTCATCTTGATATATTTTATAATATTCCCAAATATGGTTCTCCCTTCAATAATTCCCTTTTGTAAAACATTCAGATCGTTTTTGAGTAAGATGATATCAGCCGCTTCCTTAGCTATGTCAACTCCGGCATCAACTGATATTCCGACATCGGATTCATACATAGCGGCGGCGTCATTGACTCCATCTCCCATAAAACCGACCGTATGTCCGGCTCTCTTAAGGGCCGTTACAATGCGAGCTTTTTGTAAAGGATCAACCTTGGCGAATATCGTGGTCTCTTCCACTCTCTCAATTAACTCGTCATCATTTAAGAGTTCTATCTCGTGACCGAGTAAGACACTTCCACTACCAAGCCCGACTTCTTTGCAGATTTTCGTTGTGACAACTTCATTGTCGCCGGTGACGATTTTGACAGCCACACCCTCTTCTTTTAACGATTTGAGCGCTTGAGCGGCTGATTCTTTCGGCGGATCCAGAAACCCGATATAGCCCGCCAAAACAAGATCGCCTTCATCCTCCACCGAATAAATCTCTTTTATGTCAGATACCTTCTTATAAGCAACCGCCAAAACTCTTAACCCATCTTGATTCAATTGTCGACTTAAGTCATCCGCCTGTTTCTTTTCGAAATCAGCGATCTTAAAGATTTCACCTTCGTGCTCCACTTTGGTGCATATGGAAAGAACTTCTTCTATCGCTCCTTTACAGACAAGCAGGTGCTCTTCTTTATCTTTCTGAACTATAACCGACATTCTTCGGCGGGAGAAATCAAACGGAACTTCATCAATCTTATGATATGACTGTTCTTCATCAGGGTAATCTTCCGTCTTTCTTTCAATTATCGCCTGATCCATCAAATTTTTAAGTCCGGTCTGAAAAAAGCTGTTAAGATAAGCCAGATCCAGCGTTCTTTTACTCTCTTCTCCTTCGGCGTCAAGATGCCTGACAAGCACGACGCGATTCTCTGTAATCGTACCCGTCTTATCGGTGCATAAAACATCAATTGCTCCAAAGTTTTGAATCGCATTAAGCTTCTTTATTATCACTTCTTTCTTAGCCATGGCGATGGCTCCCTTGGATAGGTTAGCCGTCACAACCAACGGCAACATCTCGGGAGTTAATCCAACCGCTACGGCAAGAGCAAAGAAGAGAGCTTCTGTCCAGTCGCCTTTGGTTGCTCCGTTGAGAACAAAGACAACCGGCACCATCACTAACATAAAACGAATAAGAAGCCAGCTCACTTTATTGACACCTTTGTCAAAGCTGGTCATAGCTCGTTGACCTGTAATCTTTTTTGCTATTGAACCGAAATATGTATTACTGCCGGTTGATAAGACAATCCCCGTTCCCGATCCGCTAACCACGTTAGTTCCCATAAAACAGAGCGTATTCAAATCCAATGGATTTTGGGCCAATCTGTCTTTCTCGTTTTCCTCTTTCTCTTCAATCGTTTCAGGAACAGCAAATTTCTCAATCGGCATCGACTCTCCGGTTAAAGCTGATTGACTCAAGAAGAGATCTTGTGACGATAAGAGGCGCATATCAGCCGGAATCATGTCACCGGCCGAAACACGAACAATATCTCCCGGAACTATTTGAGTTATTGGAATTTCTCTTCCATTTTCAACATTAAAAACAGGGTTACCATGTGCTCTTGCATCGTTAAAATCATCTTCCCAGTCTTCTCTTATTACAAAAGCTCTGTTTTGAACCAACCCTTTCAATCTGTCCACCATCCTTTGAGATCTAAACTCTTGCCAAAATCGCAAAACTCCACTTATTGAAACCATTGCAAAAAGAATGATTATCTTTGTGAAGTCTTTTTCTTCGGGACTGACCAACCAAACATCGGTGAAAAAAGATACGACTCCCAGTACGATTAAAATAAAAATGAATGGATTCCAGAAAGCGCTTAAAAGTTGCACCCACCAAGCTGGCGGTTTCTCATGGCTCACTTCATTTGGACCAAACCTTTCCAATCTCTTTCTAGCTTCTTCTGAAGATAATCCTTTTAAAGAAGATTCCAAATCAACAAGAGATTGCTCAGGTCCGGCCTTGCCAAGATTCAAAAGGTTCTCATTAACCTTAAGAGATCTCTGCGAAGATATGCTTTCGATGCCACTTCCAACAACTCCGATCAGGTATTTATTATGAAAAACTCTTCTCATTTGTATAACTAAATTCAAAAACTACCTCTCCAACCGATCTATTTTAACACAAAAAAGCGGCTCAATAAAGCTCTTTTGCTTGATATCAAGGGTATTTCGTCCCGTGGATAGGGTCGAAAGGTTTATTAAAACTCAGTTTTCAAATATTGAAACCAATATTCCAATGTATTAGTGGCTTGGAAAAACTTATATAAATTAAGTCTTCGATAAATAAAGTCAATGATGAGCTTAAAATTTCAATGATCTAATAATCAGACAAAATCTCAGCTCTGGAAATATCCGTTTCAATATCTGCTTGATAGATAGTTGTCTTTTGTTTGAGCGTAGAGGGTTTGTACTTCATAGGCTGTTAGGGCTCTCGAATAGATGCGGACGTCGTCGATGAGGCCGTTGAAATAGTTGGTTTGGTATGAATACTTTCCGATGTAAATACCGCCACTGAACATATCAAACGGAGCGGTAAATCCACCTCTGCTTATGCGATCACCATTAACATATACTGATATGTTATTATCAAAAACAGAAACTGTGATGTAGTTCCACCCAAGATTCGGTAGAGAAAACGCTCTGCTTGTTCCACCATCTTGCCAATATCTTATCCTAAAATCATGAGGATCAGTCGAACTATTTCTTGAGATCACAAGAGCGTATTCGGATGATGAATTCTTTCTAAGCTCTATGACTCCCTCGTACTCACTAGAAGGAACCTCTGATGAATCAACCCAAACAGATATT
Source organism: uncultured Candidatus Saccharibacteria bacterium (assembly GCA_964586065.1). Lineage (GTDB taxonomy): Bacteria > Patescibacteriota > Minisyncoccia > Minisyncoccales > CSSED10-335 > CAZPFW01. The sequence goes on from CAZPFW010000004.1 coordinate 45,181, forward strand.
GTGAACCCATTGATTAACCCGTCAACGCTTTGAAGAGAGGAAACTCCATCAATTGTTATACAATTCCCACTCCCATTAAAACTCATCGCCTTACCGCTTGTCCCGGGCACTCCGTCCACTAAAGTAGGACAAGATATACAACTTCCATTGTTACCGTAGCCAGATAAGTCTTTGTATCTGTTGTCTTCATCATCAAAGTTCCACCAACCTACTAAGT
>CAZPFW010000005.1:0-44523 GCA_964586065.1 uncultured Candidatus Saccharibacteria bacterium
CCTTTTTATTTTTTAAAGTACTTCGTACTCCTGACAAAATTGTAACACTTAAAGACTTTATGTCAAGGATTCCTTGTTGACTTTTGAAATCTCTGATAAAATGGTGCTAATAGAAAGTAAGCTTCCCAAGAATTGGGAAATAAGAAAATAAGATGAGATTTAATTCAAAAAACATCGCGCTAATCTCTTTAGTCCTCTCTTTCGTCATTATACTAACTCCCCAAGTGGTTAATGGTTTTGCTTTTGATCTTGCATCAAATCAACTTGATGCAATTTCAGAATATGCGGGACCTATTGCTGCCCTTACAATAGGTTCTCTTGTATTCTTCGCTATAGGACAAGCACTATTACTTGTATCATCTTTCCTTTTACAGGGAATAATTTCTGCTACGCCAACACTTCTCACAGTCACATCGGGAGAAGCTTCGGCTTTCATCAGACTTAACTGGGGATTCACTGCCGGATTGGTCAATATGATATTAATAATTGCCTTTATAGTCATTGCCTTCTCGGTGATACTCGGTTCTACTAAGATCCAATTGAAAAAGACATTGCCGATGTTGATAGTGGTGGCTCTTTTGGTCAATTTCACTCTTCTTTTTGTTGGAGCCGGAATAGATATAACAAATTTCTTATACAATAGTATAGCCAATCAATTTTTATCCGGAGACGGCGGCAATATCTTATACAACGCAATATCTCCGCTTTTTTCATTCAGTACTGGGCAATTGGCATGGACAATGGGTCTTATTGCCGGTACCGCTGCATCTCTGCTTGTACCTTATCTTAACGTAGCTGTTCAATTGGCTTGGGTTTTTGGATTAAAGACTGCGATTGTATCAGCCTCTCAATTTTTGACTTACGGAGCAATAATGTGGGGAATGGCGGGTCTGTTTTTCCTTTATTTCTTAGTTTTTCTAATAAGAATTTTTGTAATTCAAATATTGGCTGTAATTGCTCCTCTGGCATTTTTTTGCCTCATATTTGACAATACTAAAAAGTATTGGAACCAATGGCTTAGCGCTCTTTTACAGTGGCTCTTTGTCGGAGTTATTTTCATATTTTTAATGTATTTCGGCCTCGCCATGGCTCCGACTGTAATGAGTGTTACAGAGAGTTTCCAGAGTGTTTTTGAGGTAGAGCCATCTTGGTTTGGTGGTGGGATGATAGATGGTTTTTTAAAGATAATTCCTCACATAGCACTTCTTGCATATTTTGTCGTCATTATTGCTATAACCAAAAGTTTTGTTCCAACTGCGGTTAACGCTGTTATAGACCAAGCAAAAGGTTTTGCCAAAATCGCATCTCCTTATACAGGGGCCATCGCCACTGGAACCATGAAAGGGATAAGAGCGAGAGAAGAAGAGCGCAGTAAAGATATAAAAGAGAGAGAAGCTCGAGCAAAGATTGAGAGGCCGGGTTTTGTCTCAAGAGCCTATACTTCCGCAAAGAAAGGGACGTCATGGGCAATAAGAAGAGCTCACAATATTGCAGGAACCAGTGTAAGTGAAGAGAGAAAGAAAGATGTTAAGAGTGAGTTGGAAGATTTGAAAAAGAAGCATGGAGATGATTATGAAGACTTTATTCAAAGCGACATGGGGTTGACTCAACTTCGGGGACTTAGAACCGCGAACCTGGTCAGAGGCACTGCTGCATTACAGTTTTTAGCCGGTGGTGGAGCTGATGCTCTAACTAAGTTACCTCCCGATGCCCTGGCTGACCTTATAGAGGGAATTCACAGAGGCGGTGATTCGAAGACAATTAAAAATGTAGTAAAGCATATACCCGATTTTGCAGATGTCTCTGCTTTGCAAAAAGAACTTGACGATGAAAAAGAGAAAACAGAAAAGGATCGTGATGAAGCCAAGATTAAAAAAGCTGAAGAGAAGTTGAATTTGGCAACAAAGATTCAATCTGCAATGATATCCGAAGTTAAAAAGGTAGATGATAGCATTGAAAAACTTGATTCAGCCATAGAAAAACTCGGAGAAGATCTGAAAACTCTTGATAAAAACGGAGATGAGTACAAAGAGAAATACAAGGAAAGAGAGAATAAAAAACAAGAGAGAGAGGAAGCTGTTATCAATGCGATAAACAAGATATCCGTTCAATCACTTAAATCCTCTGATGTTGAAAATCTCTCTTCAAGTACTGTTAAAAACAAAAAATTCTTAGAAGCCATTATAGAGAATAAGAGTATAGAATTTATCAGAGCTTTTGAAAATCGAAAAGATGTTTCAAGTATTGTAAAAGATCTTTCCAGCGCAATCAATACAATGGATGTCAAAGAATTGAAGAGACTTAATCCGACACTTTACGGACAAATCAAGAAGACTCCTGCCGGACAAGCTCTCTTTGAAGAGTTTCATGACAAAATAAAGAGAGAAGAAAACTCGAGTTAAATGTAATTTGCTCAAAAGATGAAAAAAATTGATCAAGAAGAATTCGTTAAGCTTTATAAAACATTGCCTCCGAAATTACAAAGCGCTCTTTTCTCGGAAGAGATCGGTAACAACGTAGAGAAGATTTGTAGAAGATATGAGATAAACGACAAGTTCTCCGACATATTAAATGCGATCAGTCAAACTCTATTGGGACTTTTACCGATTGAAGATTTTGAGAAGGTGTTGATTAGGGATGTTGGAATAAATATGTCTCAATCTAAAGAGATATTCAGAGAGATAACAAGGTTTGTATTCTTTCCGATTAGAGATGATTTAGCCGAAGTTTATGGAACAGGATCTGAATCTGAAAAGATATTGGAAAAGACTGAAGAAATTCCTTCTGTAAGCGAAGATGCTTATAGAGAACCTTTATAGCCCTATCTAAAATCATCTTTTGAGATTGAAGTTTCCAAGACTCTTTGGTAGAATAGCATCCAGGATATAACGATGCGATTCAAAGTTCCCCAATACATAGAACATGAAGCAAAAATCTTTGGTCCTTTAACCTTCAGACAGTTCGTTGTCGTGGGGTTTGCTGGACTTATTGTTTTGGTTCTTTTTTTTGCAATCGGAGACAACTTTTTTCTTTGGTTGATAATATCGGGAATTATTGTAGGAACATCTCTGTCTCTAGTTTTTATTAAAGTTGAGGGAATGTCTTTGATAGCTCTTATAGGAAAATCTATCGGTTTCTTCACTAAACCTAAGATTTATGTTTGGAAAAAGAAGAGTTTTGGCGGAGGATTTGTCACTAAAAAGAAAGAAACCATTGATGAGAGCTCTGTGAGAGTTAAAGAGACGCCGCTTAGATCAACAGAAGGAAGTAAATTAAAAAAATTGTGGTCGGAAATAGAGATTAGATAATATGGCAAAAGAGAGGACAACTCAAGGCTTCTTAGAAATAGATCAGATACGTAATGGCGTTATCATTCTTAAGAATAAAACATTAAGGGGTGTTTTGTTAGTATCTTCTACGAACTTCGCTCTTAAATCAATTGAAGAGCAAGACTCTATAATCTATCAATTTCAAAATTTCTTGAATTCTCTCGATTTCTCATGTCAAATGCTTTGTCAATCAAGAAGGCTTAATATTACCGGGTATGTGGAGAAACTGAAAGGACTTGAAGAAAAACAGACTAACAAACTTCTTAAGTTACAAACAAAGAAATATCGCGAATTCATTGAAGAATTGGTTGAAACTCAAGATATTCTTATAAAAAACTTCTTTGTCGTAGTTCCTTATACTTCTTTAGAGATAACCGGATTAACTATTCCGGGTAAGAAATCTCAATCTGAAGAATTGACGGAAAGCGTGTTCCGACGATCAAGAGAACAGCTTTCTCAAAGAATGGAGTTTATTGCGATGGGATTGAGAAGGTGCGGGCTTCAAGCCGTCCCATTGACTACCCTTGAATTAACGGAGTTATTTTGGAGTCTTCATCATCAAAAAGAAGCCGAAACCGGATTTTATCCTGAGATACCAGATGAGTTAATAAATTAGATATGTTTAGTTTTTTGAACAAAATTTTAGGCAAAAAGAAAGATAGCTTCCTGGATGAAGTGAAAGAAGAGATTTTTACTGTAAAAGATTTGATAGCCCCATCTTTTCTTGAAATAAATCAAAACAATATCAAGATGGGAGAAAGGATTTCGAAATCTTTCTTCATCTTCTCATATCCACAATATCTTAGCAGTGCTTGGCTCTTCCCTGTGATCAATCTTAACGTTCCAATGGACATCTCTTTCTTTATTCACCCGATAGACACAGGAGAGACTTTAAAAAAATTAAGAAGAAAGGTTACTGAAGTTCAATCAGAATTATCCGAAAAGAGTCAAAAAGGATTAGTTAGAGATCCTGCTCTTGAAATCGCTTATCGTGATATGGAGGAATTAAGAGACAGACTCATGTCCGCTGCCGAGAGAATGTTTAATCTTGGCATATACATCACAATTTACGGAGAGACTGAAAAAGAGCTAAGTGATATCGAGAGTATATTAAGGTCGATTCTTGAGGGTAAGTTAATATATATAAAACCGGCGATCTTTCAACAAAAAGAAGGTTTCATCTCAACCTCTCCTTATGGACAAGATCTTTTACAAGTTCACAGTCCGATGAATACATCTCCTCTTTCAAGCATCTTTCCTTTTGTTTCTTCAGATTTGAGTTCAAACGACGGAATTCTTTACGGAGTTAATCAACACAATAACTCATTAATACTCTTTGACAGATTTTCTTTGGAAAACCCGAATTCAATAATATTTGGAACATCGGGTTCAGGAAAGTCTTACTTGGTCAAATTAGAGGCTTTAAGATATTTAATGACCGGTACCGATGTTATAATAATCGACCCGGAGAATGAGTATAAACCGTTAGCAGAGGCCGTTGGAGGAAAGTTCTATGATATATCTCTCTCTTCCGATAGTCATATCAATCCATTTGATCTTCCTGTTCCGGGAGAAGATGACCGACCAGATGATATCTTGAGATCCAACCTTATTAACTTGGTTGGATTATTGAGAATAATGATGAGCGGTTTAAGTGCCGAAGAAGACGCGATAATCGATCAAGCTATATCGGAAACTTATGGAGCAAAAGATATTACCGCAGAAAGCGACCCTCTTTTTTGGAATCAGAGAATACCTTTAATGTCTGATCTCGAACAGGTGTTGGAGAGCATGGAAGGTACGGAATCTCTTGTAAGAAGGCTTAAGAAGTTTACAACTGGAGCTTATTCTAACTTCTTTAACCAAAAATCAAATATATCAATGGATAATAGTCTTACTGTTTTTGGAATAAAAAATCTTGAAGACGAATTAAGGCCGATGGCAATGTTTATCGTAATGCGCTATATTTGGAAAACGATGACGTCTTCGTTAAAGAAGAGAATATTAATTGTTGATGAGGCTTGGTGGATGATGCAAACTGAAGATGGAGCATCTTTCTTATTCGGACTCGTTAAAAGATCCAGAAAGTATTGGCTCGGAGTTACCACTGTAACGCAAGATGTCTCAGACTTTATGAGATCAGATTACGGACAACCAATAATTAACAACTCCGCACTAAAAACATTACTCAAGCAATCTCCCGCCATAATAGACAAAGTTCAGAAGGTATTTTCTCTTACTGATGAAGAAAAGATGATCTTATTAGAAGGCTCTCGTGGAGAAGGGATCTTCTTTGCCGGGCAAAAGCATGTCTCAATGAAAGTTATAGCGTCTCCCACAGAAGATAAGATTATCACAACATCGCCTGAGGAGTTGATAAAAATACAAGAAGAGAAAGATCTTTTCCGTGATTAAAGCCAAGCAGGTTTTATAACCACCTGTCTTTCCGAACCTTCACCGACACTCTCGGTTTTTATTCCCTCTCTATCTTTTAAGGCAAGATGTATAACTCTTCTCTCGTATGGATTCATTGGAGGAAGGGCTTTTTCTTTTTTAGTAAAAATCACCTCGTTACATATATCTTGAGCAATCTCGCAAAGAACCTCTTTTTTCTTTTTCTTATAATCATTGATATCCAACTCGACAAAGATATCCGGCCCTATCTTCTTCCTGATAACAAGCCTTATAATATATTGTAAATCTGATAGTACTTGACCTCTTTCGCCAATCAATGTCTTTGGATTATCTATATCTGTTTTAACAAGATAAAGATTCTCTTTATTTATAACTTTGAGATCTTTGATTTCAAAGGTCATTCTTTCAAAAAGTTCTCTTACTGTTCTTTCTATTTCGAAAATGTTTTCGTTTGTCATCATTTTATTCAAACTATGATTTCTTGAAAATAATATATTGTTGAACTAATGAAAAAACCGTACTGGTAATCCAATAAAGACCGATGGCTATTGGAAGTTTAAAAAGGATGAATATTGTAAAAAAGGGAAGGAAATAACTCATCTGTTTTTGCATCTTCTCCGCCATTTCGGTATTCAAATCTTTCTTTCTTTTCTTGCTCTTCTTGACTTCAGGCCTGTAATCAGAAGTCATTTTCATCTGTATAAATTGTGCAATTCCGGCTCCGAATATAATGAGGGCGTTTTGAATTAAAAAGGATCCATTGTCCCCAAAAATACCAATCGTGGAGAGATCCATAAATCCAAGAAATATTGAGTTTATCTCTCCCGGATGAGAAACAAAACTATAAAGAACTTCACTGAATTCTCCGCTTTGGAAGACCCATAAAGCTCTATAGAGAGCCACAAGTACCGGTAATTGGATTAAGAAAGGCACAAACCCCGAGAAAGGACTGATATTGGCTTTTTTGTAAACCTCCATCATCTCCATCGCCTGCTTCTCTTTATCGTCTTTATATCTCTCTTGAATCTCCTTTACTTTTGGTTGAAGTTCAGTGATCGCTTTTTGCGATTTAATACCCTTGACACTTAAAGGATACAAGAAGAATCTTATTAAGAGAGTTAAAAGAATTAAAGCAACTCCAAAATCACCTCCGGGTATTATCTGATAGAAAACTATCAAGATATTCATCAACGGTTGATAAAAAAATGTGTAAAAAAGCCCTTTCATTTGATTAGGTTTGCCTTATTGAACAGGTATTCCATCTCTTTGATCGCTTCGTTAAATTCAACCTCTTTCATCTTCTCTTTGGCTATAATTATTATATCATAACCCTCTTTTATCTTATCAAGGTATCTCCTTGTTGATTCTCTTAAGATTCTTTTAATTCTGTTTCTTAAGACCGCTTTCTTTGATATCTTTTTGGAAACAATGAAACCTATTCTAGTGGTGTCTATACTGTTACTAAAAAACTTGATAGATATTAGATCAGATGAAAGATACTTGCCATTTTTAAAAACTTGTTGGAAATCTCTTTCTTTCTTAAGTCTATTTTTCGAAGGAATCATTAAGTGTTATAAGGCAATCTTTTCTCTTCCTTTTCTCCTTCTTCTCAGAATAACTTTTCTTCCTCCCGGAGTGGCCGATCTTTTAAGAAAACCATGAACTCTTTTTCTTTTCTTCTTCTTAGGTTGATAGGTTTTGGACATTTCAATATATAAGTTTTATAATCTATCTCAAGATTCTACTTTTTTAAGAGACAAAAGTCAAACTTCTATTTATTTTTCGAGTGACATTCTTGTTAAAATATTGTATATTTTTTGATTAACACTTTTTCCACACATTTTCAACAATTTTGTCTTGTTTTGTGCTTAATTTAATACTTTTTACTTTATTCTCTTATGGTATAATGTTACCAATGAACTTAATATTATTATAATTATGGTTAATCAAGAGCTTTGGGAGTCCGTACTTGCTCAGATTCAATTAAATATTTCCCAAGCCAACTTTAATGCTTGGTTTAAGAATACGAAGATATCATCAATTGATGGTCCTGAAATTTTTATCTCGGTCCCAAACTCATTTACAAAAGAATGGTTAGAAAATAAATATAATAAGATCATACTGAAAACCCTGAATGAAACAGCGGGAAGAAAGCTTAAAAAAATTAATTATTGTATAGATAATAAAGATAAGATTTCTTTTAAAAATTATATTAAGCGCCCAGTAAATACCTCTCAACTTGAATTCACTCAATTAAAAATCAATCAAAGCACCAACTTAAATCCTCGTTACACTTTTGAAAATTTTGTTGTTGGTCCTTTTAACGAACTCCCTCACGCGGCTGCTCGTGCCGTTGCCCAAAACCCCGGATCTTTTTATAATCCTTTATTTATATATGGCGGTGTAGGTCTTGGAAAAACTCACTTAATGCAAGCTATCGGCAATGAGATTTATCAGAATCTTCCCGATAAAAAGATAAGATATATCTCTGTAGAAAAATTCACATCGGAAGTCGTCTCATCTATTAGAAACAAATCAATGGATAAATTTAAAGAAAAATATAGAGAGATAGATATTCTGATTATAGATGATATTCAATTCCTTTCCGGAAAAGAAAAGACTCAAGAAGAATTCTTTCATACATTTAATGTTTTATATGAAAATAATAAACAGATAGTAATATCCTCTGATAGACCACCAAGATCCATTCAAGCTTTGGCTGAAAGATTAAAGTCAAGATTTGAAGGCGGGATGATAACTGATATTAGTCACCCTGATGTTGAAACAAGAATAGCTATACTTAAAACAAAAGCTCAAGAGAAAGACGTTGATTTTTCAGATGAAATTTATCTCTATTTAGCAACCAATATTCAGAATAACATAAGAGAATTAGAAGGAGCTTTAAATAAACTTATAGCTCATCAGAATCTTAAAAATCAGAAAATAGATATAAAAAAAACAAAAAAGATATTTAAAGATCTCTTTAAATCCTCGGTTAATGTAGTTACTCCTAAGAAAGTAATAAAAGCGATATCTCAATTTTATGACATAAAAGAAAAAGAATTAAGTGAATCATCAAGAAAAAAAGAGATCGTCAGACCGAGACAGATTGCTATGCATATATTAAGAAACGATTTAAATCATTCTCTTCCTTTTATAGGAAGAATGTTTGGCGGAAGAGATCATACAACTGTAATGTACTCGTGTGATAAAATTGAGAAAGAATTAGAAACGAATGAAAATTTAAAAGAGGAAATCGAGTTAATAAAGCAGTATATTTCCAGTTTATAATATGTGGATAATTAAAGAGTTTATATTATCCACACAAGATAAGTAAGGTTTTAAACAATTTATTACATTAACTATCCACCACTTATTACAACTTCATCTCTGTTTAAAAATATTTTAAAAAGAGATACTAATAATAACTATAATATTTTAATTAAATAATATGATATTAAGAATTAATAAATCAAAATTAAGAGAAGGAATAAATATTGTGGAAAGAATCGCATCTAGGTCAACAACTCTCCCAATATTAAGAAATATTATTATTAAAGCTAAAAAAAACATTATTAACATTTCAGCCACAGATCTTGAAATTGGTGTTGAATGGTGGTCTTTGGCTAAAGTTGATAAAGAGGGCGAAGTAGTAATTCCTGTTTCAATAATTTCAGGGTTTCTTAATTATCTTCCTGAAAAAACAGTAACACTATCATCTATAGATAATAATTTAGAAATAGAGTGTGATGATTTTAAAACTCAAATTAATGGGTTTTCTCCTGATGAATTTCCGATAATACCGAATATATCAGAGAAAAATTCAATTACAATTAATTCTTCTAAACTTTGTAAATCATTAAGTCAAATAGCAGATATTCCATCATTTTCAACAAGCAGACCTGAAATATCAGGAATCTTGTTTAACTTCGAAAATAAAGAATTAAAAATTGTTGCCACAGACAGTTATAGACTCGGAGAAAAAAAAATAATATTAGATGAACCTGCTAAAGATTCGTTTTCATTCATTCTTCCTCAAAAATCAGTGAAAGAAATTATTAATATCTTTGGTGATAAAGAGAAAGATATTAAAATAGTTTTAGGAGTAAATCAAGTTTTGTTCGAATCTGAAATGTCAGAGACAAAAAAACCTGAAATTAATTTCATATCTCGACAGATAGAAGGAGATTATCCCAACTATGAAGAAATTATCCCGACAAAAAATAAGATAAAATCGGTTATAAATAGAGTTGATTTTATGAATCAGATAAAAGCGGCTGCTCTCTTTAGCGGGAAAGTCGGAGATATTATATTAAAAACGGATCCTGATCGCGGGGGAATAGAGATCTTAAGTGAAAGTCATGATCTGGGAAAATATAACTCTTTCCTTTCTGGTAAAATTGAAGGGAAAAAAGAGAAAATAACTTTCAATTACAGATATTTAATCGATGGACTTTCTAAAATAGATAGTAAAGATATTTTATTTGAGACGGATGGAAGCGGAGATCCTGCACTATTCAGTCCAGTTAAAGGAGAAAAGTTTATTTATATAGTCATGCCTATTAAGGCGTAAACCCTTGATTTATTGCATAATTAAAGAAAGTTTTCCAAGCCGGAGCCGAGACGGTTACCCCCGGAGCGTTTCTCATTGAGGCATTATTATTGTTTCCGGTCCAAACACCTACAACTATTTTTTTATTATAACCGACTGCCCAACCGTCTTTAAAATCTTGAGTGGTTCCAGTTTTCACCGATATTCCTGGAATATTCAAATCGGAATTACTTCCAAAAACAGGTGACCTTGCTTCATTATCTGATAATATTTCGGTTATAATATTAGCAATATTAGAGCTTAATACCTTTTTTTGAGAAGGTTTTATTTCTTCTATAATTTTACCTTTTGAATCAGTTATTTTTTTAATATAGAGTGGTGGAGAATAAAAGCCTCCATTGGCAAAAGTTCCGTAAGCTGATGTCATCTCTAATAAAGTAACTTCACCTCCTCCCAAAACAAGAGATAATCCATAATAAGAGGGAGGTTGATTTAATGTAGTTATCCCAAGGTCGTAAGCGGTGGCTAAACTGTCTTTAATATTAGTTAACTCGGAGAGAACTTTTATCGACGGAATATTAAGAGATTGAGATAAGGCTTCTTTTAGAGTTACCGGCCCTCTAAATAATCCATCATAATTTTGAGGAGCATAATTTCCAATCTGAATAGGCTCATCAACTACAATAGTATAAGGAGTATAGCCCTTCTTAAAAGCGTCCGCATAAACAAAAGGCTTAAAAGTTGATCCTGGTTGGCGTAATCTGTTCGCAATATTTGGATATGGATCAAACAGACAAGTTTTACCCGAAATACATCCTTCGGGGAAAGGATCAGCAAAATAATCTATTGAACCAACCATGGCTAAAATATCACCAGTTTGAGGATCAATTGCCACTAATGATGAATTATAAGCTCCATAAGCTCTGTTATTTATAGATTTTTCTTTTATAATCTCTTCCGCTTTTTGCTGAAGATCCCAATCTAAAGTGGTTATAACTTTTAATCCTTTTGTTCTAAGATGGTCTTCTCCATACATTTGGTTCAGATAAGATATAACTTCCAAAGTGAAATGAGGAGCTTTTAAAAGTCGAGAGATTGGAGAAAATATAACCTCTTCTTTTTTGTAATTCTCAGCTTCACCTTCTGAAATGGACCCGACTGAAGTCATTCTGTCTAAAACGTAGTTCTTTCTTATGATCAAAGAATCTTTATTTGGTCCGTAAGGAGAAAGACTCCCAGGGCTTCTTATTAAAGAAGCTAATATGGCTGCTTCAGGGAGAGATATTTCAGAAACCGATTTATTGAAAAATGTTTGTGATGCGGCTTCAACACCGTAAGCATTCTGTCCGAAAGGGATCTGATTAAGATAAAATTCCAATATCTGATCCTTTGAATATCTTCTTTCAAGTTCAATTGTTAAAATTGCTTCTCTAATTTTACGACTAAATGTTTTTTCTCCGGAAAGAAAAGTGGATCTTATTAATTGTTGAGATATTGTTGATCCCCCTTGAGCCGCTCTCCGACTCTTTATATTTTCAACAATTGATCTGATTATTCCTTTTACATCCACTCCAAAATGGCTATAAAATTTTTCATCTTCAGTCGCAACCACCGCATCAATCAGATGTTGTGGTATCTGATCAAGTGAAACTAAATCTCTCTTTTCCTCTCCATAAATTGTGTATAAAACAACCTCTCCCGTGCGATCATATATTTTAGTTGGCTCGGAGAACGGCCTTTCAGTGAATTTTTCCGGACGAGGAAGGTCTTTAGCATAATATATAAAAACAGAGAGTCCGATAATAGCTAATCCGATAAAGGAGAATAAGATATAATAAGAGATTGTTTTCCAAAAAGAAGACGAGCTCTTATTATAAATCTTCTTATAATGTCTTTTTTTCATATCTTATTAAATTCTATAAGATTCAATGGAGTATAGCAAATTTAAGATAAATTTGATAAACTGATTTCTATAATAAAATTATTATGAAAAACAGAGAAGAAGAGATAAAAACAGCTCTTGTAAGAGGCGTTGATACCATACTACCATCCTCTAAAGGACTCAAGACTATAATTACATCTGGCAAAAAGATAAACATTTACTGTGGTTATGATCCAACTGCCCCAACTCTTCATTTGGGACATCTATTTACAATACTGAAACTTGCAGACTTCCAAGCTCTCGGTCACAAAGTGATTATGTTGATAGGAGATTTTACGGGAATGATAGGAGATCCAACCGATAAAAGTGAAACAAGAAGAAAGCTAACCAGAGAAGAAGTTATTTCAAACTCATCGAATTATAAAAGAATCGCCCAAAAGTTTATAAAGTTCTCAGGACCAAATCCGGCTAAGTTAATGTATAATAGTAGTTGGGGAGATAAGTTGTCATTTACTAACATAATCGAACTCGCTTCTAATTTTACAGTACAGCAGATGTTAGTAAGAGATATGTTTCAAGAGAGAATAAAAAGAAAGAAGCCTATATATCTTCATGAATTTCTCTATCCATTAGCTCAAGGATATGATAGTGTCGCTATGGACATCGATCTTGAGGTTGGGGGGAGAGATCAACTCTTTAATATGCTCTGTGGTCGCGATTTAGTGAAAACTCTTCTCAAGAAAGAGAAATTTGTTTTAGGGACCAAGCTTTTAGTTGATTCTTCTGGTAAGAAGATGGGAAAAACAGAAGGACCCATGGTGGCATTGGATGCTGCCCCGGAGATGATATACGGGAAAATAATGTCTTGGACGGATGAGATGATCATACCGGGTCTTGAGGGTTGCACTAGAATGTCCATGGATCAAATCAGAAAGATGGATAAAGAGATAAGAAACGGGAAGAGAAATCCTTTTGAAGTGAAATCAATCTTAGCTAAGGAGGTAACAAGAATTTGTCATAATAATAAGGCAGCCGAAGCGGCTGAGAAAGAGTTTAACAGAGTGTTTAGAGAAAAAGAGATTCCTTCAAATATAAAGGAAGTTAGAATTAAAGAGAAGAGTCAAAGATTGATAGATTTATTGGCTCAAACAAAGATTGTATCTTCTAAAAACGAAGGAAGAAGAATAATAAGTCAAAGAGGAGTAAAAGTTGACGGAGTGGTAAAGACCGACTGGGAAGAATTGATACCTATAAAGAAAGGGATGATATTGAATGTCGGAAAAAGAAGGTTCGTTAAGATTGTATAAATTGATTGGTTGATATATGGCAAATTGCGATTGCTAAAGCATCAGCGGCGTCGTCCGGTTTCGGAATCTCTTTTAATCCAAGCAAAATTTTTATCATCTCCTGAACTTGTTTTTTTTCGGCACGTCCATATCCGACGGTTGCGGATTTTGCTTGAAGAGGAGTATATTCATGAACTTCCAATCCCTTTTGAGCAGCGGACATAAGAATTACCCCTCGCGCTTGACTTACGGGGATTGCGGTTTTTGCATTTTTAAAGAAGAACAAACTCTCAATTGCCAATATGTCGGGAGCATGTTTAATTAGGAGATCTTTAAAATCGGCTCCAATTTTTTCCAACCTTTTCTCTTCTTTCCATTTTGAAGAAGTCTTAATGACTCCATAATCAAGGCATTTATAATCTCTTCCATAAGTCTCTATTATCCCATAGCCGGTTATAGCTGTTCCGGGGTCAATCCCAATGATTACCTCTTTTTTATTCATATCTTATTAGAAAAAATCTCTTGAATATCTTCATTTAAGTTAAGGGCGTCGAATATTTCTTGAGCTCTTTTTTCATCTTCATCCTTTAATTTAATCGGGTTCAATGGAAGCCAGATAAGAGAAGCCTCTGATTTCGCGCCCTTTTTCTCAAGTTCGGCTCTCATGTTTGTCATCTTTTCAGGATCAACGATGATTTCAAGACCGTCTTCTGTTATTTCGGTTTCTTGAGCACCCGCCTCTATTGCAATTAATTCCATCTCATCACAATTGGAACAATCTATCAAAATTGAACCAGTTCGCTTAAAAAGCCACCTGACTGATCCCGGTTCGGCAACTTTTCCATCAAGATCACTTATGGTTTTTTTAAACTCTGCAATACTTCTATTCTTATTATCAGTGATTCCTTCAGCGATAATGGCAATACCTCCCGGACCATAAGCTTCAAATATGAAATTTTCCAGTCCCCCGGATTTCCCAAACTCACCAGTCCCTCTTTTTATCGCTTTCTCTATGTTATCTTTTGGTACATTCAGCTCACGAGCCTTCTCAATCATTGTTCTTAGGGCCGGATTTGATTCCACGTCACCTCCTCCTTGTTTGGCCAACAATGATATGTTTTTACCGATCTTGGCAAAGATAAGAGCTCTCTGCTTGTCTCCGGCTTCTTTTACTCTTCTGACATTTTTTGAATGACTATGACCAGCCATCTTGGTTTAATGATTTCTTTAACGCGAGAATTGATAATGAAGACAAGAGTGCTATGCCGATTCCGATAATCAGAGCGGAGGAATTTTTTCCTTGCTCTATTTTTCTCTTTCTTAAAATGTTCGTTTCAGGGATCTCTGCTGTAATAGTATTTGGCTCTACAATAAAATCCGAAAAATTATCTCTCGTGTTCATATATACAGAATTTAAGACTTTTCTTTTTATAACATTGTTTTTGGAAGAATTAAAGGGAATTGAATCTCCTAAAACAAACTGATCAACTCCATCGCCCCAAGCCAAGGCATCAATCATTAGTCCAGAAGGATTGAACAATGCAACGCTGTTATTGTTGCTTATCCCAGTTGAACTCCAAACATCGGCATTAACTTTCTTATAATATTCATCTTTTGAATTTGCCCAGATAAAATAATCACCGGGATCGATAAAACTACTCTTGGGAAAAACCCTTATTGAATATTCTTTTCCGGTAGAAGACCTCTTTCTTAATTTATACCCGGATAAGTCAATTTTTGATAAGCTTGGATTGAATATCTTTATATGAGACTCATTTACGGTTTCACCACAAATTTGAACCTCTGTTATCATCAACTCATTGTTGATTGGCAACAGAGCGACAGATAAGAATAGTAGAAGAATCATCTCTTATAAAGACCCGCTTTCATATGCTTGTAGGCTTTCTCGGTAACAACTCTTCCTCGAGGAGTTCTTTCAATGAGTCCTGTTTGTAAGAGATAGGGCTCGTAGATATCTAATATGGTATCTTCTTCTTCACCCGAAGATGAAGATATTGCCCTGACTCCAACCGGACCACCTTTAAACTTTGTAATCATTGTGTCTAATATTTTTTTATCACCGGATTCAAGTCCGAGACTATCTATCCCTAAGAAGAGAAGCGCTTCTTTAACAAATTTAGCATCAATCTCTTTTTTATTTTTCACTTGAGCGTAATCCCTGACTCTTTTTAAGATCCTATTAGCAACTCTTGGAGTGAATCTGGATCTGGAAGATATAGCCTCAACCGCCTTGTCATCAATCGCAACTTCCAATATCTTTGCCGATCTCTTTATAATTTCATCAATCTCTCCTCTTTCATAAAAATCAAGACGAAAGATAGCACCGAATCTGTTTCTTAACGGCGAAGAGAGCATGGCAATTCTTGTAGTTGCACCTATCAAGGTAAAGGGAGGAATCTTTAATTCAACAGTTCGAGCCATAGGACCTTTTCCAATGATAATGTCCAATCTAAAACTCTCCATTGCGGGATAGATATACTCTTCGCAAGTTCGGTTTAAACGATGTATCTCATCAATAAACAAGACATCACCTTCGGAGAGATTGGTCAGTATGGCGGCTAAATCTCCAGCTCTCTCTATCGCCGCCCCGGAAGTAACCTTTATCTTGGCATTCATCTCTTTCGATATGATATGGGCCAATGTTGTTTTTCCTAAACCCGATGCGCCAGACAATAGTATATGTTCACAAGAAGGATCTTTTCTTTTTTTAGCGGCTCCGATAATTACTCTCACATTGTCTTTTATCTTTTTTTGTCCCACATATTCTTCCCAAGTATAGGGGCGCAGAGTTGAGTCTATATTCAACTTTTCTGGGGTATCATCTTTAGGACTTGACAAATTTTTCATAATCCTTACAATAGCAATCGTTAAGGCTTTAGAGCTGGGGATCCTTTGGGTTTTTCTTAGTTATGGACAATTTGGTTATTAGCTAAATTACTCCTCGGAAAAAACCTAAAAGCTTTGAGTAAGAATTATACCTTAGTTGTTTTAGGGATCCCAGCTTTGAAGCCTTTTTATTTTTGAAAAGCGACTCTTTCGACCTCATTGATTGTTGTTTGGTTGGTTAAGACTTTAATCAAACCATCTTGATATACGGTCAGCATGCCGTCTAAGATTGCTTTATCTTCTATCTCGGAAGATGACGGCCCTGAGAGAATCAGTTTCTCCATCTCAGAATCAACTCTTAATATTTCAAATATTCCGAGCCTTCCTTTGTAGCCGGTGTTGTTACATTTATCACATCCAACCGCTTTAGCTATCTTTGACTCTTTTGAGAATTTCACAATCTCTTCGGATATTCCTTCTAAGCCTTTTTTGATTTTTTGATAGTCTTCTTCAGAGATCTTTTCCAAGACGGAGCACTCCGAACAAACTCTTCTTACTAATCTTTGAGCGATTACTATATTTACCGCAGGAGCTATGTTATAAGGTTTTTCTCCCAAAGATTGCAATCTTGCGACTGCTCCGGCAGCGTCATTTGTGTGAAGAGTCGTTAAAACCAAGTGGCCCGTCAAGGCGGCTTGCAAGGCTATTTCCGCAGTTTCGAGGTCTCTGACCTCTCCAACTAAGATTACATCCGGGTCTTGCCTTACGATCGCCCTCAAGCCATTGGCAAAATCGTATCCTTTATCTGGACGAGTTCTCGTTTGGGAAATACCTTCAAGGTGATACTCAATTGGATCTTCTATGGTAATTATCTTTATCTCTGGGCTTTGAAGTTTCTTTAAGACGGCATAAAGCGTAGTTGTCTTTCCGGATCCGGTCGGACCCGTAACGATTATCATACCATTGGGCCTTTTAATCTCTTCATCAAAGAGATCTTTTAAGTCTTTTCTCAATCCCAGTTTCTCAATTTCTACCAATTTTTTTGGGTTTAATATTCTCAAAACAGTTGTCTCTCCATATTCCGATGGAAGAAACGATGATCTTACTTCTACATATTCGTCCGTCTCATCAACAAAGAGTTTGCCTTTTTGGTCGATTGAAATGAGAGGATATTTGACTGAAAAGCGACCATCTTGAGAAACAGATGTTATATTCAACTTGACCGAGGAGAGTAGCTTTATTCTGGATAATACCGATTTGTATGTCTTATGATCAAATTTACCGATTTCTTGCAATATGCCATCAAGTCGAATTCTAAGATTTACGTCTTCTTCCTCCGGCTCAAAATGAATATCAGAAGCTTCTAATATGATTCCCGAACCCATTATTATCTCTAATATTTGAGAGACATCTCTTTTGGAAGAATCGGACAACAATGATTTAAGAGATATAACAGAGTCAATATCGACGGTCAAATCATGAAAAAGCCGATCAGGGACTATCATCTCTCCTATAATTCTCTTTGACGATTGGCTCATAAAATTTTAGAATAAAAAATGTAACGACTTTAATCTATCTTAAAAAAAATGATTGGTCAATGAAATTAACAAGTAAATCTCATCAAGAAACAGAGAATATTGGCAAGGATCTCGCCTTGAGGTTAATAAATCAAAAGAGAGAAGATGGAGCTTTGGTTATTGCGATGGAGGGTGATTTAGGAGGAGGAAAGACAACTTTTCTAAAAGGATTTGCGAAAGGGTTGGATCTGAAAGAGCCCATCTTGAGTCCAACATTTGTCATATTCAGAACATACGATATCAATTCAAAGAATTACAAAAGATTTTATCATTTTGATTGTTATAGGTTAGAAGAAAGAGATTTGATAGATCTCGGATTTAAAAAGATAATATCTGATCCGGATAATATCGTCGCTATCGAGTGGAGTGAAAGAGTGAATAATATTCTTCCCCAAAATGTCACCAAAGTGAGGTTTGAATTTATAAACAAGGAAGAGAGGGAGATTTCAATAGATTGAAAAGATGAAAAATCTGTGTTATACAGAGCTTAATCGGGCCGTTGGCGCAGCTGGCAGCGCGCCTCTATGGCATAGAGGAGGTCACCGGTTCAAATCCGGTACGGTCCACCGATTTCGTTGACTTTCTTTGAAATCACAGATATTTTCAAACTAAAAGGTCATATTATTAATCTTAACTTCTATTTTTGAAATGAGAATTATTCCTTGGAGAAATGATGATTTCTTTGATGACGATTGGTTTCCGACAACTTCTCTTAAAGAGGCGGCTCTAAATCTTTATGAAACGGATGATGAGATTGTTGCCGAGATAGGAACAATCGGGGTTGACCCTGAAAACATAGAGGTTTTGATCGGAGAAGAGTATATCGAAGTGAAGGGAGAGTCCCAAAGAGAAGAAGAAGAGAAGGAGAAAAACTATTGGAAGAAAGAGATCTATAAAGGATCTTTCGAGAAAGTGATCAAGATCCCACCTAATATTGATAAAGACAAGATAGAAGCGGTGGACGGAAAAGGAATTCTTAAGATCATAATGCCCAAGAAAGACGAGAAAAAGAATGAAAAGAAGAGGATAGAGATAAAGAGAAACTGATTGTAAGGGATAACGGAAAGAGAAGGGATGCCTTCTCTTTTTGTTTGATTTTTCCGATTTTTAATGATAAACTCACGAGCGTAACTCAACATATTAAAAGAAAACGAATAAACGGCGGGATGCCGGAGCGGACGAACGGGGTTGTCTCGAAAACAATTGTGGTCGAAAGGCTACCGGAGGTTCAAATCCTCCTCCCGCCGCACATTTCACCAAGACAGATATGTTTCTAAAAAAAAGAAGAAGAGACCCGGCTAATATTGAAGAGATTGTCAGTGCTTTTGAAAAGATGTCAAAGCGCGTTGAATCAATTGAAAAAGAGATTGAAGAGATGAAGAGGGAAAACAGGTTACACTTACAAAGAGTCGGAGTTGTTAGATTCAATCCTTTCCCAAATATGGGAGGCAATCAGAGCTTCTCTTTGGCGCTACTTAACAAAGATTCCGATGGAGTGGTCGTTACAAGTTTCTACTCTCAAGAAGGCAGTAGTGTTTACGGAAAATTGATAAGAGGGGGAGAGTCGGAACACCCTCTTGTAAAGGAGGAAAAAGAAGCGATATCTATTGCAACCAACGGAAAAATATCAAAAGAAAAAGATAATGGTAGAAAAAGAGAAAAATAGAGCTCCAGTTGTAGTGGTAATGGGTCATGTAGATCACGGGAAGTCATCCATCCTTGAAGCGATTAAAGACCTTAAGATAACGGGTAAAGAATCAGGAGGAATCACTCAACATATAGGAGCATATGAGATCGATCATAACTCAAAGAAGATAACGTTTCTTGACACTCCGGGACACGAGGCTTTTTCATCGATGAGATCTCGAGGAGCGAGGGTTGCGGATATAGCAGTTCTGGTTGTTGCCGCTGATGATGGTGTTAAAGCTCAAACAAAAGAGGCTATTCTTCATATTAAGAAAGCAGAGTTACCGATGATTGTCGCCATAAACAAGATTGATAAGACAGAAGCTGATCCGAACAGAGTGGCTCAGGAATTGGCTGAATCGGAAGTATACCTTGAATCAATAGGAGGTAAAGTTCCCGTAGTCTTAGTGTCAGCCAAAACCAAGGAGAACATCGGTGAGCTTTTAGAGATGATCTTGCTTATAGCCGAGATGGAGGATTTAAAAGCTGATCCGTCACTCCCTGCGACAGGAGTTATTGTAGAGTCTCAATTGGATCCTCTCAAGGGTTCCACTGCTACGGTAATAATTGAGCAAGGAACTCTTAAAAGAGGAGATGTAATTTCATCGTCAACAACGTCGGGGAAGGTGAAGAATTTGGAAAATTTTCAAGGCGAACCGATAGATGAAGTTGGTCCATCAATGCCTGCGATAGTTTACGGTTTTGTTGATGTCCCGTTGATAAGTGATGAGTTCAAAGTATTTTCGGACATAAAGTCGGCCAATAATTACGTTAAAGAGAAATCAGTGGAGAAAGAGAGTAAAAAGAGATCTGTTGTAATTGGAGAAGAAAGCATCAATATTGTTTTGAAAGCGGATTTTTTAGGATCACTTGAGGCGATAGAATCGATGATGTCTGAAATACCTCAAGAAAGAATATCACTTAATATACTGAAGTCGGATGTCGGGGAAATCAGCGAAGTTGATGTGAATCTTGCAAAATCGTCCAGTGCCACTATTTTTGGATTTAGAGTTAAAAAATCACCACAAGTAGAAATAATGGCGGAGCGAGATCAAGTTAAGATATTGACTTTTGATATAATTTATGAGCTTATTGAAAAGGTAAGAGAAGTGATGGAGAAATCAATAACTCCAAAGATTGAGAGAATCGATTTAGGAGAGGCTAAAGTGTTGGCACTCTTCTTTCATGGAAAAGATCATCAGATTATTGGTTGTAAAGTAGTTCAAGGAGAGATAAAAAGAGGAGCGGATATAGAGATTTATAGAGATGAGGCTGAAAGCGGCGAAAAAAAATTAATCGGTAAGGGAAAGATCAAAGGGATTAAAAGAGGAGCAAGAGAGGTTGAGTCTGAAAAAAGCGGAGAAGAGTGTGGGATCTTCTATATGGGAGACGCCAAGATTGAAGAAGGAGATATTATCCATGCTTATGTGATGAAAAAAGAGGAGATTGAGGGGATATAAAGACTGGCACGGTGGCGAAGCGGCTAACGCGGCGGTCTGCAAAACCGTTATTCGAGGGTTCAAATCCCTCCCGTGCCTCACAGATCGTTTATAAAAGAGCCCGGGTGCTGGAATTGGTTTACAGGCACGGCTTAAAACCGTGTGGAGTTTCTCCATGTGGGTTCAAGTCCCACCCCGGGCACACAAAAAGCCAAATCCCGCATTTTGCGGGATAAGGCATTGATTAAGCAATCTATTCACACCTCTTCAAGAATCTCAATTTCGGTATATTTTATTCCGAAATTTTTTGCTTGAGATCTGGTTTCAAACCAGATATCGACTCTATCTGTGTAGCGATGATTCATTCGATCTTTTACTACAAAGACTTTGTCTCCGAAATAGGCGGGAATTCTTATCTTAGTATTGAAAGGAAGAAAATTAGTTGCAACAATCCCGTCTTCAACCCACGATCCTGACGCAGTGATAAATGGTTCGGAATTAGTTTGATCAACTGTGCTTGAGTATGCGGTTATGGTTGTTCTGTAAACCTCAACGACTCTATATTCCTCTTCTATTGTTACAGGATGTTCTTTTGATTCTTCGGGCTCATTAGAGAACGTGTGAAAAGGTGAAAGTGTGTTGTCGTGAAAAGTAAGATAACTTCCGCTTTCATCCTCTAAAGAGATTCTATCATCTTCTTTTACCTCGGCTTCAGCCTCTTGGCTGATCTGTTTGGCTAAGACCGGGAAGATGAAGATTAATCCTGATATGACTAAGACTGCCAAGATATTTAGCGGGTTCCTTTGGAAGAAAGGAGCGCTTTTTATTTTTCTACTCATATAAAATCCCCTTCGCAGGGGATGCTTATATAATAAACCATCTTTTTAGAAATGTCAATAGTAAAAGAGAGAAGTTTTCCACATGGATTAATATTTAGAACAATCAGATTTATTTTGAGAAGATAGATATCTTAAGTTAATTTATGTATAATAAACCGATGCTAAACGCAAAATCAAAGTA
Organism: uncultured Candidatus Saccharibacteria bacterium; assembly: GCA_964586065.1. Taxonomy (GTDB): domain Bacteria; phylum Patescibacteriota; class Minisyncoccia; order Minisyncoccales; family CSSED10-335; genus CAZPFW01. The sequence continues at coordinate 22,034 of CAZPFW010000005.1, forward strand.
TCTCCAAATCGCCTTCAATAGGTCTCTTGATGAGGTTAAGAATATGGTTTATAAACTCCCCGCTTCAGATAAGATAATTATTGAAGCTGGTACTCCTTTGGTTAGGAAATATGGTCAAAGAGGAATAATGTCTCTTAAGAATTGGTGGAGCGAAAGGATTCAGAAGCCAGCTTACATCATAGCCGATTTAAAATGTATGGATAGAAGCGCACAAGAGGTGAGATCGGCTGTTGAAGCCGGGGCTTCGGCGGCAACTTGCTTGGGATTGGCACCGATAGAGACAATTAATGAGTTCATAAACGAGTGTAAGGAGAAAGAGATCGATTCAATGCTTGATATGATGAATGTTCCTTTCCCTTTTGAGATATTGCAGAGAATAGACAATCTTCCAAACATCGTTGTGCTTCATCGCGGAGTTGATGAGAATGAGAATAACAGAGAAAAGGAGATTCCATACGATCAGATAAACAGAATAAGAGGAACTTACAACAATCTCTTAATATCTGTTGCTGGAGGAGAGACAACTCGAGAAGTCATGAGAGCTTTTTTTAACAATGCAAACATCGTTGTTGTTTGGCGCTCATTTTATGAATCTCCGGATGACACTGCTAAATTGGCTCAAGACTTTCTAAGGTTGATTAAATGAAAATGAATCATAATAATCCTAAAATACCAAAAGGGATTATCATAAACTTAGTGATAATCATTGCAACTTTTATTTTCGTCAACTACATTGCCGGATTGATTTTTCTTATCACATATATATTAAATTCCTTGAAGAGCTTTTCAAAAAATCAAAAAGAAGAATTCATTAAAGACGTTATTAAGACCGAAAATGTTGATCTGCTGAAAAACAAGATAGAAAAAAGGAAAAAATATCTTCAAATATCTTTAAACAGCAGACTCGAAGTGGCTCGAGAGATCGTACTTTCTCTTCCAAAATCAGACAGAGTTTTAATTGAGGTGGGATCATCTTTAATAAACAGATACGGAACAATGTCTGTTTCCGGTGTAAAAATTTTTGCACCAACTAATTCTTATATCATTGCCGATTGTAAATGTGCCGATTTAGCTCCGCGCGAAGTGGAGATGATGGCTAATGCTGGAGCTTCAGCGGCAACTTGTCTCGGAGTTGCTCCGATTGAAACAATCGACAGTTTTATAAAAGAGTGTCAAAAATTCAATATCGATTCGATGATTGATATGATGAATGTAGAAAGTGCGATAGAAGTATTGAAAAAGTTAAAAAAAGTACCTAATGTTGTCATATTAAATAAAGGTTCTAATGAGATAAACAAACAGATTCCCTTTTACCAAATAAATCAGATAAAAGGGAATTACAATCTCTTTGTTGCCGTCTCGGGAAGTCAAACGATTAAAGAAGTTCAATCGGCCATCTTCAATGCTGCGGATATCGTTGTTGTCGGAGAAGATCTCTACAATTCTCAACAAGATCAATTGGTAGAGACGTTTCTTAAGAAGATAAAGTAGTTATTTTTTTGTCGATATTGATTGAGATATCGATTTAATTCCTTCCAAAATTTCAACTGGGAGAGCAAAGATTACGGTTTTTGACGGATCCGGGTTGACTTTCTCAATGGTTTGTAATGTTCTCATAGAGATCCCTCCTGGAGTAGAACTAAGAGTCTTTGCAGCTTGGGCCAATCTCTCAGACGCTTGATATTCACCTTCAGCTCTGATGATGACGGATCGGCGTTCTCTTTCCGATTCGGCCTGCTTTGCCATAACTCTTTTCATATCAGCTGGCAACTCAATGTCTTGAATTTTAATATCAGTAACTGATATTCCCCATGACTCCGTAGCGGTAGCGACAATTTTTTGAATCTCTTCTGCTATCTTTTCTCTTTCGGACAGAAGGGGGTCAAGCTCAATTCCGCCTATGACATCACGGAGAGCCGCTTGAGCGTATTGAGAGACAGCAAGAGTGTAATCTTTAATATTCAAAATAGCATCTTCAGCAGACTGAACACGGAAATAGACCACCGCATTTATACCAACAGGAACATTATCTTTAGTGATAACTCCTTGTTGAGGTATATCGGTGGTGGTGATCCTCAAATCAACCTTTATCATCTTTTGAAACCCGAGCAGTATCAAGTTAAGTCCGGGTTCTCTCGTAGAAGTATATTTTCCCAATGTTAAGATAACACCACGTTCATATTGATTAACCACCCTGAGACCGGCAAGAAAGTAGAAGATAACTAATATGACTAATTGAATCATTTTTTTGTATTATTTGAATTGATTATAAATCATTCTTGACCGATCAATCAAGAGTGTTGAGAGTGAGCGGGTGAGCGGAATCGAACCGCCATCTTATCCTTGGCAAGGATATATAATAACCATTATACGACACCCGCTGATATGTGCCGCGAGTCAGAATTGAACTGACGACCTCTTCTTTTTCAGAGAAGCGCTCTACCACTGAGCTACCGCGGCGACAATTTTAAAATAATTTACGAATACAATTTATCACAGATATAATAAAAAGTAAATTTATCTCCAAAAATTAAAACCTCTTTCATTAAGAGGTTTTAATACTTCTTTTGTGGGCGGGAAAGGACTCGAACCTATAACCCCCGCGATGTAAGCGCGATGCTCTGCCATTGAGCTACCCGCCCTCTATCAGAATAGTGTGCGCAGGAGAGGACTTGAACCTCCAAGCTCTTGCGAGCACTAGCCCCTCAAGCTAGCACGTTTACCAATTTCGTCACCTGCGCGTTTGTTAAGAATCGTTCTCTTGATCTTTCTCTGGAGCGGGCTTCTCGGCCCTTCTCTTCAATCTTGATTTCTTTCCTACGACATTACGAATGAAATAGAGTTTTGCTCTTCTGACTTTACCACTCTTTATCGTTTCAACGCGATCTATCTTTGGGGAGTGAACGGGAATTATCTTTTCCATCATCACCCCGGCTGCCGCCCCTCTAACGGTCATCGTTTCCGATATCCCAGACCCTTTTCGAGCGATGATGGTTCCCTCAAAAGCTTGAATTCGCTCTTTGCCTCTTTCAGTGAACTTGTAATATATCTTAACGGTATCTCCGACTCGCATTTCGGGAAGATCTTTGCGTTCTTGGTTAACCAATTCTTTGATTTTGCTATTCATCTTTCTTTAAATTATCTAATATTTTTTTTAAATCATTCGGCAAGGGTGATCTAAAACTCTTGGTTCTTTTACCCGGCATCTCAACAGTTAAACCTCTTGCGTGTAAAAATTGTCTATTTAGTCCCTTTGGTATAATCTGACCTTTGAAACCATAAAGCTTGTCTCCGACTATCGGATGATGAATGTAAGCCATATGAGAACGAATCTGATGTTTCCGTCCGGTTAAAGGGACGACTCTTATTAAAGTATAATTTTGAATTTTTTTCAAGACCTCGTACTCTGTAACGGCTGATCTTGCTCTTCCTTTCACTCTCAAATCATAGAGAGGGTAGGATTTTTGTTTTCGTCGATCTTTAGGAGAGCGAGCCATTAATGTCTCTATTTTATCTTTTTCTTTGTCAAACAATCCATTGCAAAGAGCGATATATTCTTTTACAAGATCACCTTTAGCGAACTTGTCTTGAAAGTAAGCGATTGATGAGTTGTTTTTACCTACTAACAGGACTCCAGAGGTGTCTTTATCTAATCTGTGAATTATTCCATATCTCGGAGCTTCCCCGGTGCTCTTTAGCTCGGGAAAAGAATCAATTAAAAAATCGATCAGAGTCTTATCGTGTCCTTTTTCTTCCGCAAAGACTGATATTCCGGACGGCTTATTGACGACGATGAGGTCGTCATCTTGATAGATGATCTCTATATTCATTGATTGTGGGTGCTGGAGGATTTGAACCTCCGACCTTCTGCGTGTCGAGCAGACACTCTACCCCTGAGCTAAGCACCCGATTTAATGCTAAATACTATAAGTGAAAGCGCATATTGTCAAATAGATCTCTTGATTCGGAGAGATGAGTCGAGGTGGTTTATAATCCAACTCATCTTTAAGTTTTCGAAAGAGACATGGTTTCTCTTATGTTTTAGTGGGCGCAGATGGAATTGAACCATCGGCCTTCCGCTTATAAGACGGATGCTCTAACCCCTGAGCTATGCGCCCATCGCTTTTTTACCAACTAATTTCTCAAACTCTTCTTTCTCGATCGTCTCTTTTTCTATCAAGACTTTGGTAATTTTTTCAAGAAGATTTTTATTCTCCGACAAGACTTTCTTAGCCATCGCTTCGGCTTGAGCTATAATCCTCGCGACCTCATCATCTATCTTGGATGACAACTTATCAGAGAGGCTGTTTCTTTCGGATATTTCTCTTCCCAAGAAAATTGTATCGCTTCCCTTACCAAATGATATGGGACCCAAAGAGGACATTCCAAATTCTCTTACCATTCTTTTGGCCATCATGGAAACTTTTTCAAGATCGTTAGCCGATCCGGAAGATATCTCTTTATACTTGATTTTTTCAGCGGTATATCCTCCCAACAGTGTAGCCATTTCAGCCATGAACTCTGACTTTGTTTTTATCTTAACATCCTCTTTTGGCATCTTTAAAGTATAACCGGCCGCCGAACCGCGAGATATGATAGAGATCTTTCTTACATGAGCGGACTTCTCAAGAAATGTGGAAACAAGAGCGTGACCAACTTCATGATAAGCGCTGACCTCTTTTTCTTTTTTGGATAATATATGACTTTTTCTTTCGGGACCAAGGAGAACCTTCTCTATGGATTCCAATAGTTCTTGTTGATCCACCGATGACTTATTTTTTCTGGTGGCCAATATAGCGGCTTCATTAACAACGTTGGCGAGATCCGCTCCGGAAAAACCGGGAGTCCTTTCAGCCACCTCTCTTAACTTAACATCGGATGAAAGAGGCTTATCTTTACAATGAATTTGGAGAATCTCTTCTCGGTCTCTGATATCCGGGTTGTCCAAAGTGATCATTCTGTCAAATCTTCCCGGACGTAAAAGAGCCGGGTCAAGAACATCGGGGCGATTGGTGGCACTCATCACAATTATATTGGCGTTTTTTTCAAAACCGTCCATCTCGACTAATAGCTGATTCAATGTTTGTTCTCTCTCATCGTGTCCGCCTCCGATTCCGGACCCCCTTATTCTTCCCACGGCATCAAGCTCATCAATGAATATTATGGAAGGAGCACTCTTTTTGGCGGTAGAGAAGAGATCGCGTATTCTGGCGGCTCCGGTACCCACAAAAAGCTCAACGAAAGTCGATCCCGAGGTGTGAAAGAAGTTAACATCGGCTTCTCCGGCTATAGCTCTGGCCAATAGAGTTTTACCGACTCCGGCTGGACCGACCAATAATATTCCTTTCGGTATTCTTGCTCCCATCGCGTGAAACTTTTGAGGACTCTTAAGAAAATCAATTATCTCTTGGAGCTCTTCTTTAACTTCTCTTAATCCCGCCACATCGCTGAGAGTCGTTTTTTCTTTTTTTCGCTCTTCAGCACCGAAAAGACGAGCCTTGGCTTTGGTGAATTCCATCGATTGAATACCCCCGGCACCCCCTTTGGCTTGTTTTAACATATACCAGAAAAAGAAGATGAGGATTATCAGAGGAAGGAATGCGATAACGAAATATCCGAGCCAAGACCAATCTTGAGGCTCTTTGATGTCAATATCTGTGGATCGGATCTTTTCAGGTGATACTCCGTAATTTGTCAAAGACTCTGAAAGTGACGATTCGGTCTCTTTAAGAGTAGCGAATGCCGCTCCTTCAGTATCAGTAATTTGAAGAGTGTTTCCGACAACAATTATCTTTTCAATGCTCTCATTTTCAAGCATCTCGGCCAACCGGCTCATTGAGATTTCTTCAGCGGGTTTGTCTGCTAAAGGTATCAAACCGAAAAGAAGTGCCAACAAAATAAAGATGGCCACTACAGCTACAATGTTTTTGCTAAGAATATTTTTCATTAGATTTACAAAAGTATTTATAACACTTAATAAATCAAAACTCAACCTTGATGCTTGATTTTGACAATCTCTTGATATATACTTTTTCTATACTGCTCCCGTGGCTCAACAGGATAGAGCAACTCCCTTCTAAGGAGTAGGTTGCACGTTCGAGTCGTGCCGGGAGCGCATGGTGGGCGTAGCTCAATTGGCAGAGCACTGGTTTGTGGTACCAGTGGTTGCGGGTTCGAGTCCCGTCGCTCACCCAGCTTATATCTTCTCTTCCAATTTCAAAGATATCTCTGATTTTTTCTTACCCCGAACAACGGTAAGATCTATCGTGTCTCCAATCTTGTATTTATCTAATATGTCAGAAAGGTAATTTTCTTCGTTTATCGGAACCTTATCAACTTCAGTAATAATATCAAATTCTTTCAACCCCGCTTTGGCTGCGGCTGATCCGGGAACAACAGCCTCTTCTCCCAATCTTTCTCTTATAATCAGCGCTCCGAAAGATACGGCCAGCTTATTTTGCGAAGCCATCTCTTTATTGAGAATTATATATTTTATACCCAAGAAAGGCCTCTTAACTCTTCCGTAAGTAATCACTTCTTCTAAATCTTTCTTGGCATAGTTGATCGGAATGGCAAACCCGAGATTTTGACTTCCCATTACCATTGCGGTATTGAGACCAATAACTTCACCCCTCATATTTATCAAAGGTCCTCCAGAATTGCCCGGATTTATAGCTGCGTCGGTCTGAATCAATCCTTTAAGGCGAGTTGATTTCTCTGAGAACTCCGATCGAGCGTTAATTAATCGTGATAATCCGGAGATGATTCCGGCGGAAACAGTGTCGTAAAACTCTCCTAAAGGATTTCCCACGGCTATCACTTGTTCACCGAGTTTGATTTGAGAGGAATCTCCCAGTTTCAGAAAAGGGAAGTTATCACCATCGATTTTTAACACGGCGATATCGTTTATTAAGTCTCTTGAGAGTATCTTTGCCGAGTATTTGATATCCGGTTCAAGTATGACCGAATAACTTGCTTCCGGATCCGTAACGACGTGAGCCGAAGTAAGAATAAAACCTTCTTTGGAAACGATGAAGCCCGATCCGCCGCCAATTTTAGTCTCAATTTTTTTTGAACCTTTCACTTTTGGGATTGCAATCCCCGGAAGATTATAGAAGCCTTCTATTTCTGGAAGATCTCTCAAAACAGCGATTGTTATAACCGCAGGGCAAACTTCTTTAACTATTTCAGTTATTGGCATTTTATTATCCATAATTATTGTGAGTTTTTAGACCTTATCGTTGATGATAGCAATATGAGAGATTGTCATCAAGATTAAAAGATTATATACTCTCTGAAAAGCCCTCGTAGTTTAACGGATAAAACGGCTCCCTCCTAAGGAGCAACTGCAGGTTCGATTCCTGCCGAGGGCACTTTATAAGAAAAACCGCTCAATTATGAGCGGTTCTTTAAAATATCATTTCAGCTTAAGTATCATTCGATGTTCTTTGGGCTCAAATGAGATAATCTCAAAATTGTATTCGTTGCCAACTTGGAGTACTTCAGACATCTTTTCCATAGTTCCAAATTCGGATATGTGACACAATCCTTGAACTTTATCATCTTCTTCGCTTATCTCGTCCAATTGAATGAAAGCGCCAAACGGATTGATTTTAGTGACTTTTCCCTTGACAGCATCTCCCTCCTTAAGTTTTCCTTTCATTTTTTCCCAAGGATTGCTCTTTAACGCTTTAAGAGATAAAAATGCTCGATCGTTGTTTATCTCAATGATTTTAGCTTTGACATCTTCACCTTCAGATACCACCTCGGAAGGATTTTTGATTATTTGCCAAGCCAACTCCGATATGTGAATTAATCCCTCCAAACCTTCTCCGAATGTTATGAAAGCTCCGAAATCAGCAATTCCAGTTATCTTACCATCTACGACATCCCCGACATTATAGTTCTTCAAAACTTCTTTGGCCCGCTCCATCTCTTTGATTTTTTCAGATATAATCAGTTTCTCTTCCGATTGATTGTAGTCAAGGACCATTACATCCATCTCGGTTCCGATGAATTTTTGAAGTTCTCTCAATATCTTTGTCGTGTCACCACCTTCAACCTTAGGATAATTTTGAGAAGAGAGTTGAGAAACCGGAAGAAATGCTTGAATGTTCATGACCTTGGACAGAAGACCTCCTTTATTGGCTCCCAATATTTTTACTCTTATCAGCTCTTCTTTTTCTTTTTTCTCTTTTATAGTCTCCCAAGCAAATTCTTGACCGGCTTTATTGGCTGAAAGCTCAACGTAACCGTCTTCATTTTCAAGGGAAATTATCTTTGCGAGAACTTCTTCTCCTTCTTTGCAATTTCTTAGAAGATCTCGAGCTATCAAGTATTCTTTGCCGTATATTATTCCCGTCCCAAAGATGCCAAGATCAAGGTATACTGCCGATCTTCCTTTCCCAACAACCTTGCCCCCTATAATCTCTCCCTCTTTAGGAGTTTTGAGTGTATTTATTTTTTGCATTAGATCTTTCATAATAGACGGAGTCTATAATAAAAGTTGAGTTTTTGCAAGCGGTGTGATAGCATTATTCTCGTATAGACTCTAAAAGATTTATCATATGAATATTTTTTGGTATGGAGAATCATACTTTCGAATTAGTGTTCAAAAAGAGAAAAGCGAGACTGTAGAGGTGGTTATTGAGCCTTTTGGTAAAGATATTGGATTAAAACCTCCGAAAATAAAAGCGGATATACTGATTGAAAAAGAAGGGGCTAAATATGACAATGTTGATGGTAAACCTTTTATAATATCTAATCCGGGTGAGTATGAGATTGGTGGGGTTTTCATTCAAAAAACATCATATACTCCAAGTAAGTCTTTCACTTTCATAGAGGCGGAAGAGATAAGAGTTTGTCATCTCGGAGGCGATTTTGATGATAAGGACATTGCTTCTGAGTATATCGAGATGATAAGTGAAGCCGATATTTTGATGGTTCCAGTGGGAGGACAAGGGTTCTTGGATCATAAAGGGGCGGCCGCCATTATTGCTCAAACGGAACCTAAAATGGTAATCCCCATGAATTATGGTTTGACAGGATCTAAGGTCAAAAGAGATGATATTAAAGATTTTCTGAAAGTTATGGGAGTTGATAAAAAAGAGGAACTTCCCAAACTCAATATCAAAGAGAGAGATCTCGTCGGACTAGAAGGGATCGAAATTGTTATACTAAGTTCAAAAGCCTGATATGAGTAAATCTGAAAAAAGCGGTTCAAAAGGCGCTGAAATCGGTTATGTAAAATCCAGAGAGATTACAGAGGAGATGCAAGAGAGTTATATCGACTATGCAATGTCGGTTATAATCTCGAGAGCTCTTCCGGATGTAAGAGACGGATTGAAGCCAGTACAGAGAAGAATACTCTATACGATGTACGAAGACGGTTTGAAACATTCCGTTAAGTTTCGTAAATCGGCCAATGTTATCGGATCGGTCCTTGGAAGATATCACCCTCACGGAGATATGTCGGTTTATGACGCGATGGCGAGAATGACACAAGACTTCTCGTTTCGTTATACACTAGTTGACGGTCAAGGAAACTTTGGTTCAATTGACGGAGATTCTCCGGCAGCTTACAGATACACAGAAGCAAGGCTCTCTCGAGCTGGAGAAGAGATGCTCAAAAACATTGAAAAAGATACGGTTGATTTTGTTGACAATTACGACGGAGTACACAAAGAACCTTCAGTACTTCCTTCACCGCTTCCTCATCTTTTGATAAACGGAACTTTGGGGATTGCGGTTGGTATGGCGACTTCAATACCACCTCACAATTTATCGGAAGTTATTGATGCGGCTATTTACATAATAAAAAACCCAAAAGCAACAACAGAAGATCTGTTCGAATTTATCAAAGGGCCGGACTTTCCCACCGGAGGTCAAATATATAACAGAGAAGAGATAATAACAGCTTACTCTCAAGGGAGAGGGCCGATTGTTGTGAGAGGTAAAGTTGATGTTGTTGAGAAGGGGAGAAACCAACAGATAGTAATCACCGAGATTCCTTATCAAGTCAATAAGGCCACTATGATCGAACAATTTGCCAAGTTGGTAACCGATAAGAAGATTGACGGAGTCAAAGATATTCGTGACGAATCTGATAGGGAGGGATTAAGAATAACACTGGATCTCAAAGCGGACGCTCACCCTAAGAAAATTATCAATCGACTCTATAAATTCTCTAATCTTCAGAAGACATTTCATCTCAATATGATAGCTCTGGTTGACGGCATTCAGCCAAGAACTTTAAGCTTATCAGAAGCTCTTTCCTATTATGTTGACCACAGAAAAGACGTTACTTACAGAAAGACAAAGTTTGAATTAGAAAAAGCTAAAGAGAGGGCTCATATTTTAGAGGGGTTGGTTGTCGCTTTAACTAACATTGATAAGTGCATAAAAATAATCAGAGAGTCAAAAAGCAAAGAAGATGCAAAGAAGAATTTAATGAAGTCATTCAAGCTCACCGAAATACAGGCGAATGCAATTCTTGAGATCAGATTGCATCAATTGGCCAGAATGGAACGAGAAAGGATTGAAGATGAGCTTAAGGCGAAGTTAAAAGAGATTAAAGAATTAACAGCCATATTAAAGAGCCCCAAGAAAGTGGAATCTATAGTGGAGAAAGAGTTAATCCAAGCAAAAGAGGCTTTCGGTGATGAGAGAAAGACCAAGGTTCACATACAAAAACTCGATGAGATATCGGAAGAAGATTTGGTTCCCTTGGAAACCACGATAATTACCATTACCAACGGAGGCTACATCAAAAGAATCAATCCTCAAACTTACAAGATTCAGAAGAGAGGAGGAAAAGGTATTCTCGGAATGAAGACGACTCAAGACGATCTCGTAGAGCACTTTATAGAAGCCAAGACTCATGACTCGCTTCTCTTTTTCACCGACTCGGGTAAAGTTTTCAGGATCCCCGCTTATGAGATTCCCGAAGCCACGCGTGTTGCCAGAGGCAGAGGAATTTTCAACTTCCTTGAGATATCTTCACAGGAAAAGGTTCTTTCGGTGATTCCATTAAGTAAAGAAGACGAAGAAGAGGATATAAAGTATCTGGTAATGGGAACGGAAAAAGGAGTTGTCAAAAAGACCCTGCTGAAAGATTTTAAGAACATCAGACGATCTGGGCTTATAGCGATTAAGTTGAGAAAAGGAGACTTGCTCAAAAATGTATGCAAGACTGCTGGAGATGATGATATTATTATGGTGACGGAAGCCGGACAATCGATAAGATTTAAAGAGAAAGATGTCAGAGGAATGGGACGCACCGCTTCGGGAATACGAGGTATTAAGCTGAGAAAAGGAGACAAAGTTGTCGGAATGGATGTTGTAAAGAACGAAAATGGAAAAGAAGATTTTCTCTTAGTGGTAACCGAGAATGGTTTTGGGAAAAAGACACTTCTCAAAGAGTACAGAGTACAACAGAGAGGAGGGGTCGGAGTAAAAGCGTTAAATATCACTCAAAAGACGGGTAGTTTGGTTGTGTCTAAGACTCTTACCAAAGAAGAAGAAGAGTTAATTGTAATCTCAAGGAAAGGAAATGTTATTAAGAGTGAAATAGATTTAATTCCGAAACTTTCAAGAGCGACACAAGGTGTCAGAATTATGCGTTTGGCCCCTCAAGACAAGGTGGCTTCCGCGATCTGTATATAGTTTTGAGTTGACAATGTTTTTAAAAAAGAGAAGAATTACTATATGATAAGAATTATTATTTCATCTATCATAGTCTTTTTTCTTTCGGCTTCAGCTGCTTCAGCTCAATTAGTAAATCCTCTCGCATCCCAGAACTTTCAAGAACTTCTCGACAGGATAATAAACGGGCTATTCTGGATCGGATTGGCACTCGCTCCCATGTTTGTGCTGATTGCAGCTTTTTATCTTCTTACTGCGGCGGGAAATCCCGCGCAGATCGAGAGAGGAAAGAGAATAATAGTGTATACATTGGTAGGCATATTGGTTATAATAATGGCCAAGGGCATGGTTGCTTTTCTTTTTAATATCTTCTAAAATTAGTTAGAGCATTAAAAAGGTCGATACGAAAGGATAATACAAGAAAAAAATGAAGAAGTTATTCATATTGGGAATGGTAGCGTTATTGGTTTTTCCTGTCTTAGGTGTTAGTGGAGCGGTGCAAGATATAGGATCAACCACTACGGCTCCGCTTGTAACAATTAAAGATGCGGTAGAGAAGATATTTAATGCGGCTTTTTGGCTTTTACTCGGAATATCGGCGATATTCTTCTTAATGGGTGCCTATTACTTTCTTACTGCCGGAACAAGTCCCGATGCAGCTACCAAAGGAAAGAACATAATCACATATGCAATAGTTGCAATTGTTATTGCCATATTGGCAAAAGGAATCGCAGCTTTTCTTCCTGGAGTATTGGGAGTTTAGTTTTGTAAAACAATTAACTAGCCCCTTTTCCCTACTAAAGGGGCAGGGGGCTTTTTGGACAATAAGGGGCAGGTGGCGAAACGGCAGACGCGATAGGTTTAGGACCTATTGCCCGTATGGGTTTGTGGGTTCGAGTCCCACCCTGCCCACAAGAAAGTTATTCATGCTTTATCTCTATCGGCTTTTTGGGTTCTCTCACAATCCTGGGTATTCTTACAGTCAAAACCCCTTCTTTCATTGACGCTGTGACTCGCGAAGGGTCAATCTCATCGGGTATTATGATTCTTCTTGAGAAGCTTCCCCAGTAGCACTCTCTTATGAAATGATTAGCCCCCTCTTCTTCCGCCGGTTTCTCTCTTTTTCCTCTTATTACAAGAACATCATCTTCTATTGAGATGTCCAACTCTTCTGATCTTATTCCGGCAACTGCGGAGCGAATAACGATCTCTTTGTCAGTCTGATAAACGTCAACTGCCAACTCTCCTTCGGGAGACGACCACTTCTTTTCGTGGGTTTTTTGATTTTTAATTACTTTGCTCATTTTTTGTTTTTTGATTTTGAATATAACAAACGCTCGATAATCTTCTAATCATGAAAAAGAAGAAAAGGATAACGATAAAGACTGATATCAGAGTCACCGGCGTCATGATTGATAAAGAAGCATCAGCTCCTTTGCTTATTATAGAGAAGTTATAAAAACCATGCAACAGCATCGACAAAGCAAGTCCGATATAACAAAATCTCTTCTTGATATGTTTAGCTGATAGGGCGAGAAAGAACCCGACAATCCCCGACGATAAAGCATGAAGCAGTGTCCCGCTGGCAAACCTTATGGCACTTCCCATCATCATTTCTTGAATAAAGAAGAAGGGGATTTTACCGGTAAGAATTTCTCTGCCGGGAAACAAGAAGATAAGGTTTTCCATGGCCGCAAAACCGAGAGCCGCAGTAATCGCATAGACCATAAAATCAACCGGCTCGTCAAGATAAGAACTTTTAAAGGCAGAAGATTTCAATGCAAGATATTTAGAAAGTTCTTCTATTATTGGAGAGAGAAAAATAATACCGACATAAGAAGACATTTCAAAAGATATCCCGATGAATCTCATAAGAAATTCAATAGTTAGACAGATGGCAATAACGGGAAGAGCGAAGAGAATACCGATCAAGAATGTCTTTAAAATCACTTTTCTCGGTTCGGGATATGGATCTTCCTTAAGAAAGAAGGCGAGCCATATCAAGCTCGGAATTATTGAAAGAAATATAAATAGGATGATTGTCATTTAGCTTTTGGCCAATTATCAACCATAAGCAGAGGCGTTTTTTTTCTAAGAGGCAGATTTTGATAAATTTTCTCGGTGATAAAAGGAATGAAAGGATGAAGAAGTCTCATCATATCTCCCATTATCTCCACCAATAAGCGTTGTCTCGAGCACCTCGTTTTTTTGTCTTGTAAAAGATCTTTTGAATCTTCGATTATTTTGTCTGCAAAAGTATGCCAACAATAATGATATAGATCTTCAGCGGCTTGAGAAAATCGAAAAGCATCTAAATTTCGAGTTGCTTTGTCTATCACTTTATTGAATTCATTCAATATCTTTTTGTCATCGGGTGTCAGTTTAACGGTTCTTGCAGGATCGTAATCTTCCGTATTGAAATTCAGGAATCTGAATATATTCCAGATCTTATTTATAAAATTTCTATAACCACGGATTTTGTCCTCGGAAACTATAATGTCTTTTCCGGGCATGTTTCCGACAATCAAAGCCATGCGAAGAGCATCGGTTCCGTAAATCTCCGTGACCGCCAAAGGATCTATCACATTGCCTTTTGATTTAGACATCTTTTGTCGATCTTTATCTCTTACCAATCCATGAAGATAGACAACCTTAAAAGGAACTTTTCCCGTGACATAGATTCCTAACATTATCATTCTTGCCACCCAGAAGAAAAGTATGTCATATCCAGTTTCCATTACCGATGTCGGATAGAATTCTTTGAAATCCGAGTTATCCGGGTACCTCAATGTGGCAAACGGCCATTGACCTGATGAGAACCAAGTATCAAAAACATCGGGATCCCTCTCTATTTTCTTGCTTTTGCACGAAGGGCACTTTTTCGGTTTTTTGCCATCGGTGATAATCCATTTATCATTCTTACAATCCAAACATTTCCAAGCGGGTATCGGTATACCCCACCAATTCTGCCTTGATATATTCCAATCATTGATGTTTCTCAACCAGTGAAAGTAAACCTTTTGGGAACTTTTGGGAACAAAAAGAATCTTCTTGTTTTTGACTGCTTGAATAGCCGGTTTGGCCAAAGGTTTTGTCTTGATAAACCACTGCTCTTTCAAGAGAGGCTCTATCGTTTTCTTACACTTATAACAGACAGAGACCGAGTGTTGATAATTTTTGTCAATTTTGTCTATTAATCCAGTCTTCTCCATATCGGCCACAACTCTTTTGCGAGCTTCATCCACTTTTAACCCCTTGTATGGGCCGGTAACTTCGGTCATTCTTCCAGTTTCGTCAACAACTTTAATCGGTTCAGGCATCTCTTTCTTGTGTCTTTGCCAAACTTCAAAATCGTTAAAGTCATGAGCTGGAGTGATCTTAACTGCTCCCGTTCCGAACTCGGGATCAACAGTCTTGTCTGATATCACCACAATATCTCTGTCACCGATCAATGTTTTAACTCTTACACTTTTTCCAATATATTTCTGATATCTTTTATCTTGAGGGTGAACTGCGATAGCGGTATCTCCAAACTTAGTTTCGGGTCTAACAGTGGCAACCTTTATCGGACCGTAGTTCATATAATATAGAGGATCTTTCTTCTCCACTCGCTCTATCTCAAGTTCGGAAAATGCGGTTCTATGATGAGTACAGAAGTTTACTAATCGTTCGCCTCTGTATATTAAGCCGTCATCAACCATCCTCTTAAATGTTTTGTAGACTCTGTCTATGATATCTTTATCAAGAGTGAATGTGTCTCTTGACCAATCGGCTGAAGCTCCGATCCTTTTCATCTGCTCTTTAGTGATTTTCTTGTTTTCATTAGTGTATTCCAGCACCTCTTTGTAGAAATCTTCCCTCTTCATATCCAATCGTGAGCGTCCTTGTTTGGCTAATTTCTTTTCATAAACCACTTGAGTCTCAAATCCGGCATGGTCGCTTCCCGGAAGCCAGAGTGCTTTTTTACCCTTCATTCGATTATAGCGAATCATTATATCTTCTAAGGTGATAAAGACCGCGTGGCCCATATGTAAAGGATCATTGGCATTTGGAGGTGGCATTATAATCGTGAAAGCTTCTTTTCTTTTTCCTGGAAGGTTGTCGGGATTAAAGAAACCGCTCTTTTCCCAAATAGAGTATATTTTCTTCTCATTATCCGCGGGGACATAACGTTTTTCAATATCTTTCATATTAAATTCTTAAATTAGAAATTGCTTCTATCTTATCAAAATCAACCGCTTTCTCTCTGTCTCTGTAGCCGGTAATCGCTATCATTAAAGCATTGTCGGTTCGTCCTTCTTTGGCAGGGAAGAATGTCTTAACGTCGGATCTTTGGGAGAGCTCGGCTCTTAGGAGATCGTTTGATATTACTCCGCCTCCGCCAATGATACTTCTTGCTCCGAATTCTTTACTTGCGGCAACGGTTTTGGTTACCAAGATATCAATAATCGCTTGTTGTATCTCTTTTGCTTCGTTTTCAATGTTAATATTAGACTCTTTTTTATACCTGTAAAGAACAGCGGTCTTAAGCCCGGAAAAACTGAAATCGTAATTCTTTTGATCAATCATGGGGCGAGGCAAAGGGGAAGTTGTACCTCTTGATTTTTTAGCCGCGATTGATATCTCCGGTCCCCCGGGATAACCAAGACCGATTATTCGAGCAGTTTTATCAAAGCACTCTCCGGCAGCATCATCTCTGGTCTCACCGATAATCTGATAATCCTTTGGGCTTTTCATTAGAATCAATTGAGTATGACCTCCCGAGACTATTAATCCGATGGCGGGAAAGTCATCTTCCGATGCACAAAACTCAAGAAGCGGATCTTTGAAAGAGAAAAGTGATATGTAAAGATGAGCTTCAATATGATTTACCGGAACAATCGGAACATCCCATTGTAAGGCGAGAGCCTTGGCGAAATTAACCCCGGTCCATAACGAAGGGTCAAGACCCGGGCCGATCGTTAAAGCGATCAGATCAATCTCCGGCTTTTCGGTTTCTTCCAACAATTTCAAAAGAGGTTCAATCATCTTGCCTTCTCTTTTTAGCAGATCTCTTACTCTTTTCTCTTTAACGATTTGAGATCCTTTTTTGAGGATTTTTTCCAAAAGAATCGGGAGATTTTTTTGGTGCTCTCTTCTCGCCAAAGACGGATGTATCCCGCCCCATTGGCGATGAATTTCAGTTTGAGACGATACAAGATTTTGTATTACTCTAAAAGAAGGAATTTTATCATCTACCAACTCAACAACAGACAGAGCAGTGTCATCACAGGAAGTTTCAATAGATAGTATTCTCATGTCAATCATAATATCTCTTTTCTTGCTCTTTTTCAATTTTTAGGTTATAATCGCAACTCAAAAGACCCTATCGTCTAATGGTTAGGACATCAGGTTTTCAACCTGGCAATCGGGGTTCGACTCCCCGTAGGGTCGCAATCACGAGCGATAGTTTGAGCGCTCGATAAGGGTGGACACGAACACTTGAGTACAAAAACACCAGGTTTAGTGCCTGGTATTTTTGTGTCTGATAGAATTGCTATTGTTGTAGTTTATTACCCAAGCTATCTGTATGTTTTTGATAGACCAAATCTCCAAGGGCTTTTCTTTTTTCTGAATATTCTTTCACAAATTGATTTTAGTACAAAAATAGTATTCACATCTATTTTTAACGTAATTTTTGACTTGTTAACTTTTTAAGTTAAAAATGCTAAAATACTCTGTATTATTAGGTAATTTTTATACAGAAATATGGCACTTACATTATCATATTTGATTACAACAAAAAATTTAGAACCCTTTCTAAATAGTCTACTAACAGCAAGGGCTCCAGATGTTTTTACTCAAAAGTTTATTGAAAGTCTCGAATTCAAAAGCACCAATGACAGACTTTTTATTGGAATGCTAAAAGGTCTAGGTTTTCTAGACCAAGCTGCTGTTCCAACAGAGCGATATTTTAATTTCTTGGACCAAACACAATCAAAGAAAATTTTGACAGAGGCGATTAAAGAAGCTTATGAGGATTTGTTTAACGTGAATACTAATGCACATGAATTAACTACCCAAGAAGTTAAAAGTAAGCTAAAAACCCTTACTCAAGGGAAGCCATCTGACAAAGTTCTTGGATTAATGGCAAGTACATTCAAGGCACTAGTTAACTATGCTGAGTGGGATTCAGTAAATGTCACTACTAAAATCCCGACCCCTAAAAAGACTGAGGGGAAAAAAAGTGGAAAGGAAATCAAAAAAGATACTCCTGTTACAGAAGATGAGGTTTTTGTCCAAGAAGAATTTAAAGTAAACAAAGAATCTACGAGGACAATTGATCATCAGCTGCACTATAATATTCAAATCCATCTGCCTGAATCTAGGGATCAGTCGGTTTACGATGCGATTTTTAAGTCATTAAAGAACCATCTTTTTTAAACTCTTATGAATTTTGATAAGTTATATTCGTTTGTATACAGAGGGCTTCTTACAGAAGAATCTTTAGATAAGAATGGGAGAAAGGATAAAAGTTTGTTTTCTCAGGAGTGGGAATCTATTACATCTGAAAGATTAGGTATACCTCTTTTAGATGAAGAGTTGGTAAACAAAGCAAGAAGAATGTCTGTTGTTTATACAGTCATTTGTGCTTTTGAAAACACTGTACGGGAGTTTGTATCTAAAAAATTATCAGAGGAGAAGGGGAAAAAATGGTGGGATACGTGCGTAAAAAATGAGATAAAACAAAAGGCTGAAAGTAGAAAGAATTCTGAAAATGAGTATAGATGGCTTACTCAAAGAGGAAAGTCGATGATTTATTATACTGACTTTGGGGACTTAATCTCAATAATGAGTAAAAAAGAAAATTGGGTATTTTTTGAACCTCACATAATAAATGTCGACTGGGCTCAACAAATAATAACAACCTTAGAAAAATCTAGGAATATAATAATGCATGGAGGAGAACTTTCTCCTAGAGATGTTGAAAGGGTTGGAACTTGTATTAGAGACTGGATTAGTCAAGTAGGATAAAGGATATCTTAATATGTTTTCTAGTGTGTCATATTTGCCACTTTTTGAAAACATATAGCCGCTCGAGAAGGGTCGATTTTGGGACGAAGAAATGTTAAAACGAATTTATGTGGTGCAATGCGGTTTTGGGTTGCACCACGAGAAGGGTCGCAATCTTACTCCAAGTGCATCTTTGTTCTCAATTCTTTACTCCTCATCTTCAATGAGGGGTATTTTCTAAGAGAAGAATCTTCTTCTAACAGTTTTATGGCGGCCTCGCGAGCCGTCTCAACCAACTTAAGATCGGTTAAAGATTTCATAACGGAGTCGGGAACACCCCATTGACGAGTTCCCAGAAAATCTCCAGGACCTCTAAGCTTGAGGTCTTTTTCTGAAAGCTCGAACCCGTCATGAGATTTTTCTATTGCACTGAGGCGTCTCTTTGTTTTGGGAGAAAACGATTCCGGGATTAGAAAACAGAATGACTGAAATTCTCCTCTTCCGACTCGACCCCTTAGTTGATGTAACTGGGCCAACCCAAAACGATCAGCTCCTTCAATTAGCATAACGGTTGCATTGGGGACATCTATTCCGACTTCAACAACTGAAGTTGAGACTAAGATATCGGTTTTTCCTCTCCTGAAAGCATCCATTGCCCTCTCTTTTTCTTTAATTCCCAGTTTTCCGTGAATCAATCCTGTTGAAAATTCGGGAAATATCTTCTTTGACAGTTTGTCATATTCTTCTTTGACAGCTTTGGCTTTAGACCAAACCGACTCTTTTTTTGTGTCATCGGAAGGTTCTATTCTCGGGCAGATAATAAAGGCTTGTCTTCCGGCCGAAACTTGATCCCTGATAAAAGAATAGATTTCGTCTCTATCTTTCGGTAATACGACTTTGGTCTTTATTTTTTTTCTTCCTTTTGGAACCTCATCGATTATTGAAATATCAAGGTCGCCATAAATCGTCAGAGCTAATGTTCTCGGTATCGGTGTGGCGGTCATTGAAAGAAGATGAGGTATCCTTTTATCCTTGGCATCCCGTGATACGAGCTTTGCTCTCTGTCTAATCCCAAAACGATGCTGTTCATCTAATACAACAAGAGCCAAGTTTTTAAACTTCACCTTGTCTTGAATTAGAGCGTGAGTTCCTATTAAAAGATCGATTTCACCCGAGAGAACTTTCTCAAGAAGTCTTTTACGAGAGATCTCAATGAAATCGGATTTTAGTTTTTTTGAATAATATTTATCTTCTTTGCCGGTCAGAAGTCCGACATTCAGATTAAGATCTTTTAAGATATTGAATACTTCACGAAAATGTTGTTTAGCTAAGACTTCGGTTGGAGCCATGAAAGCCGCCTGGTAGCCGGCCTTGATCACATTGGCTATCGCCATAGCGGCAACTACGGTTTTACCTGATCCGACGTCTCCTTCTAAGAGACGATTCATCGGATATTTTTTCTCTAAATCTTTCAATATTCTCCAAGCGGATTTCCTTTGAGCATCGGTAAGATTGAAAGGAAGAAGAGAGACTAATTTTTGTGCCGCATCCACATTAAGGGGAATTGAGACTGCTTTTTCTTGAGAGATTCTGATCTTCTCTTCTATAACTGACAGTTGGATTGAGAATATCTGTTCAAACGACAGTCTGCGCATAGCTTTCTTGTAATCGTTTACTGATTGTGGGAAGTGAATTTTTGCAATAGCGTCTCTTCTTCCAAGAAGGTCACACTCTTTCATTAATTTAGGAGGAAGAATCTCGTCAATCTTTCCCTCAACTCGATCGAGCAAGTTCTTAATTACAAATCTTAACCATTTGGAAGTTAAACCCCTTGTTTCCGGGTATATGGGAATTATTCTTCCGGTGTGAATGAGATCACCATTTACTTTTTCAACAATCGGGTTCATTAAATAGAGCTTCTTTCCTCTATGAGATGCTTTTCCTGACAAGAAAAACTCTTCACCTTCAATAACCGTGTTGAGCAGGTACCCTTGATTGAACCATACGATATTCATCACCCCGGTATCGTCTTCAACAGTCGCTTGAGTTAAAACCATTTTCCTCTTAAAGATCCTTTTGTTTTCGATCTTGGAGATTTTGGCTTTTATAGTGCAATTATTATCAGGCTTAACATCTGCAATATTCATTACGGAGGAGAAGTCTTCGTATTTATGAGGCAGATGCAGTAGAAGATCTTCTACTGTGTGTATATTTAATTTGGCCAATCTCTTTTGATAAGCCTCTCCGATGTAAGGAATGCTTGTTACCGGTGCATTAAGCTTCATGTGTGCCCAGCAGGAATCGAACCTGCGACCTCCGGCTCCGCAAGCCGGCGTTCTATCCGCTAAACTATGGGCACCTTGACCTCAATCTATCATAAATCACCTTAATTTGCTATATTGAAAGAAAGCAAAAAAGATGAATATTTTAATAGCCTACCATTCAAGAAGTGGCTCCACAAAGAAGGTCGCCGAGGCGATTGAGAGGAATTTAAAAGAGAAAGGACACCAGGTTGATGTGGAAGTGATTGAGCCTAAGAAAGAGAGAGGTTTTTGGGCGTGGCAGTTCTTACGCATCTTTAGATCGGAAGTGGAAATTAAAGATTTGAAGATAGAAGATGTTTCAAAATATGACAGTGTGATACTGGGATGTCCAAATTGGACCAAAGTATCTCTTCCGATGAGAAGATATATCTCAAAGGTGAAGGGCTTGAGAGAAAAGAATATCGGAATTTTTGCAACCACTGCTTTTTGGCCGACGATTGAATGGTACATTTTCTCCGCTTACATTCTCTTTGCAACATTTGACAATGCTATAAGCCAAAGAGGAGGACAGGTTGAGGATTCAATTCTTTTAACAAGCTTGTTTAAAAGCGGAAACGTTGATTCCAAGAAAGGAAAAGAGAAGATAGAGAGTTTTTGTCAAAGAATGATTTCGGGAGAAGGAAGGTATCGATCAAGTATTATTGCCAGAAAAGAAGCGGAAGATGTCCGACTCTTGGCAGTTTTGTTTTCGGGACTTATCATCGTGTCCGCCATCTATCAAACGTTAACTTCTTTTTTTAGTTACGATCCGATAGACGGGAGTCATTATTGGATACTTTTAACGATTCTTTTTCTTACTTTAACGGCAATGGTCTTTACAATAGAGAGGAGAAAAGACTCGTATCTTGTTAAGTTTTTGGCAGCGATCTCTTTGACATCTTCATGGGCGCTGGTGATATCTGGAATAAGCAGCTCTCAAGGAGTTGTTGCGGGATACGTGTCAATATTCATTATCATAGGTCTTTTCAAAAATATCACGGCGGTTTTGATAGCCGGGATATCCGGGATTATTGGGTATTCTTTTATCTATATTTTCCATCCGGCAATTGAAGGATTGCAGCCGACGATTGATATCATATCAATGGGAGTGGTTTTATTCGTTGTCATGTTTGTTACTCATAACATTCAGAAATATTTCTTTAGTTTGGTTGGAGCTCAAGAGGATGCTGAAACATCCAAGACGGTTTTGGAGATCAGAGTTCGAGCCAGAACTCGTGAGTTAGAGGAGTTTAACAAGACTCTTGAGGAGCGAGTGAAAGAGAGAACCGAGGATTTAAGAAAGAAAGTTGATGATCTTGAGAAATTTACCAAGCTTACTGTGGGTAGAGAGTTGAGAATGATTGAGTTGAAGGAAAAATTGAAAGAGATGGAAGAAAAATTGGAAGAAAAAGAAAAGAACAATTGAAAATATCTGATTATTGGTATAGCATGGTTGAGAAACAGGAGAGGTCGGATAACGGCATTCCAGCGGCTTGCTAAGCCGTCGCGGGTTAAACCGCTTGTGGGTTCGAATCCCACCCTCTCCGCCAA
>CAZPFW010000006.1:0-38554 GCA_964586065.1 uncultured Candidatus Saccharibacteria bacterium
GGGGAAATAAAGCTAAATTGGGAGATTATTACTCTCAGGGTCTCAATATGCGGAGGGAGTGGGATTCGAACCCACGGACCCTGTAAGGGTACGGCTTTCCAAGCCGTTGGAATTAGCCACTATCCGATCCCTCCCTATTTTGGCATTTTCGAAATAATCCTCGCTATAGTTGGTTTTTGAGCCGAGAACTTAAAGTTGAAAAGTCTTAATATCGTCAAAAAATCTTCTATCTCACTGCGAATCGATTCAGGCCCGACAAAAACCTCTAAGGCTTCTCTGGTAAGATTGCTGTAATACCTATTTAGGACTTCCCAATTAGCCTTTCTCTTCAAGTAATTGACTATCTGTCGAAATTCTCCTTTATCAAGCCATACCCCTTTACAGATATTGCACAGATCAACCTTTATTCCGGAATCACCATATTCAACCTCATAAAGAGGAAGACGATCAATGGGACAAAGTTTGTTTCCTCGAGATATTCTGAACTTTTTTTCATCAGACCAAAGATCGACATCCAACCATTTAAGATTTTCATCCTTCTTGTCTTTTGCCTGGCGAAGCTCATCTTCATCAAACCAAACTCCTTGACATTGAGGACAGTAATCAACCTCAATATTATAAAGAAGGGCTCTCTCTAAATCCTTATTGCATGAAAAACATTCTTTCATACGCTTAATCCTCTTAATTTGGCTATCCTGTCTTCTATCGGCGGGTGGGTTGAGAAAAGTTTGGTCAACCACGAAGTCTTTTCCTTACCCCTAAACGGGCTGGCGATAAAGAGATGTGCGGTCGCATTATTCGCTTTTTCCATCGGGGTTGAATCTGTTGAAATTTTTTCAAGCGCTTGTGCCAGTCCTTCCGGGTAACGAGTCAAAAGACCGCCTGAAGAATCGGCTAAATATTCTCTTTTTCTCGATATTGCCATCTGCATCAATTGAGCTGCTAAAGGTGCAAAGATTGCCAATGCCAGAGCAAATATGATTAAAAGAATCTTGCCACCGCCTTCTTCATCTTTTCTCTCCCCGTAAAAAGCGGTTCTGAAAAAGAAATCGGTTAGTGTAACAACAATCCCGACCAAGACCACAACTATTGTTGACAAGAGAATATCTCTGTTTCCTATGTGAGACAATTCGTGAGCAATAACTCCTTCCAACTCAATTCGCTCCAATCTGTTAATCAATCCCCGGGTAACAACGATGACTCCGTTGCTTGGATTACGTCCAGTTGCAAAAGCGTTGGGTTGGGCCTCTTCCATAATATACAACTTGGGCATCGGAAGTCCGGCTGTGATTGAAAGGTTTTCAACGATTCTGTAAAGTTCCGGTTCATCTTCTTTTTCCACCGGCTTCGCTTTGGTCATACTCAAAACTATCTTGTCCGAAAACCAATAAGAGAAGATATTACCGAATATCGCCAAAAATATTGATATCCAAAGAATTACGTAAGTATCCATGAAGTAAGATATCATCCAACCAATTCCAATCACAACTAACCCAAAAAAGAGAAGGTATATCCAAGTTCGGCGAATATTTGATTCAGATTGGGTATAAAGATTTACCATATGCTAAAAATTAACCTTTATCGGTTCTTTGGCTTCTTGATTATCGAGTTCAAAGAATTCTTTTTTACCAAAACCGAGTGCATCGGCTATAAGGTTGGCCGGAAAAGACTGAAGCTTGGTGTTAAAATCTTTAACATTGGTGTTATAAAATCTTCTTGAAGCTTGAATCTTGTCTTCAGTATCTCTTAATTCTCTTTGAAGTTCAATGAAGTTGTTTGATGCTTTGAGATCGGGATAATTTTCAGACACCGCAAACAAAGTTTTGAGAGTTCCTGATAACGCATTTTCAGCTCTTGTTATCTCTTTAGGATCTCCTGATTGTGAGGCGGTCAAGGCTGCGGCTCTCGCATTGGTGACATTTTCAAACAAACCTTTCTCGTGAGCGGCGTAACCTTTAACAGTCTCTACTAGGTTGGGAATAAGGTCATATCTTCTTTTCAGTTGAACGTCTATGTCTGACCAAGCTTCCTCTGCTCTGTTTCTTAACTTTATTAATCCGTTGTAGAGTATAATTATCCAGAGAGCGATAACTACTAAAGTCAATAAAATAATTGCCATCTTCTTTGTGTTATTTTTTAATACTTCTTCAGTAATAATAAGGCATTTTACCTTCAAGAGCAAGAGAAAAGCGCTTCTAATAATGAAGCGCCTTTCTTTCGCTTAAACCAAACCTCTTTAATATCCGGGCATTCCCATCGGAGGCATTCCCCCTCCCATTGGAAAATCTTTTCCTTTCTCCTCGGGTTTTTCAACCACGGCGCATTCGGTGGTTAAAAGCATGGCTGCCGCCGAAGCGGCATTTTCTAAGGCGACTCTGACCACCTTTTTGGGATCTATAATTCCCTCTTTTATCAAGTCCTCATAAGATCCTTTTTGAGCATTGAATCCAAAAGAACCCTCTCCTTCTTTTACTTTTTGAACTACCACCGATCCGTCTGTGGCTGCATTTTCAGCAATCTGTCTAATCGGAGCTTCAAGGGCTCTCTTTAAGATATTCAATCCTGTTTTTTCATCATTGTCTGAAAGTTTGACTTTATCAAGCGCATCAATCGCTCTTAGAAGGGCCACTCCGCCTCCTGGAACGATACCCTCTTCAATTGCAGCTCTGGTAGCGGCCAAAGCGTCTTCAGTCTTGTGCTGTCTCGCTTTCTGCTCCACTTCGCTCGGAGCTCCGACTTTGATTATGGCGACTCCTCCGGAGAGTTTTGCCACTCTCTCTTGATATTTCTCTTTGTCATATTCCGAACTCGTATTCTCGATTAAGCTCTTGAGTTGAGACACTCTTGATTCGATGTCACTCTTTTCTCCTTTTCCTTCCACTATTGTCGTATTATCCTTACTAACGATGACTTTTCGAGCCGATCCGAGCATATCAATCTCGGCATCTTCGAGCTTCATTCCCAATTCTTCCGAGATGACTTGTCCACCGCAAACGATAGCGATATCTTGAAGCATCTCTTTCTTTGAGTCGCCAAATCCGGGAGCTTTAACCGCAAGGGAATTAAGATTTCCTCTCAATTTATTGACAACCAATGTTGCCAAGGCGTCACCGTCAACGTCGTCGGCGATGATTACAATCTCTTTCTTGCCAGTCTTAGCCATCTTTTCGAGAATCGGAACGATCTCGTTTATTGAAGATATCTTTCTGTCGGTGATGAGGATATAGGGAGCTTCATACTCAGCTTCCATCTTTTCGGGATCAGTTATCATATAGGGAGAGATATAGCCTCTGTCAAACTGCATTCCCTTTACAATCTCTTTTTGAAGACCGAATGTTTGAGACTCTTCCACTGTGACAACTCCGTCTTTGCCCACTTCATCTATCACTTCGGCGATCAAGTTACCCACTTCGGGATCTTCAGCCGATATTGTCGCCACTTGAGCTATCTCCGACTTTTCAGATATATTCTTAGCGATTCTGCTTAATTCTTCGTTAATCGCATCGGTTCCCTTCTCAATGCCTCTTTTGAGAGCCAACGGATTGGCTCCGGCTGTCACATTTTTGAATCCTTCTGAGACGATCGCTTGAGCCAATACTGTTGCAGTGGTTGTCCCGTCACCAGCGGCATCATTTGCTTTAGACGCGACGTCTTTAATGATCTCGGCTCCGAGATTTTCCATCTTATCTTCAAGCTCAATCTCTTTGGCGATACTCACGCCGTCATTGGTGATGGTGGGAGATCCGAAACCTTTATCAAGAATCACGTTTCTGCCTTTTGGACCGAGCGTGGTTCTCACGGCATCGGCCAACTTGTCAACTCCCGTCTTCAGCTTCTTTCGAGCGTCTTCATTGTAGTATATTATTTTAGCCATCTATCTTTATAAGTTAATTATTCTTCAATTATTGCCAAGATGTCATCCTGTTTGGCAATAAGATACTCTTTGTCATTGACCTTTATCTCCGTGGGTCCATACTTGGTAAACAAAACTTTTTGACCCTCTTTCACTTGAATTGGAAAGATTTCTCCCTTTTCTGAAATCTTACCGGGTCCAACGGCAATCACAACTCCTTGCTCCGGTCTCTCTTTATCAGCTGTTTTCGGAAGGATGATTCCTCCTTCTGTTTGCTCCGATTGTTCAACGGGCTCTATCAAAATATTATCCAATAATGGTTTTATCTTCATACATCTCTTATTATTTTTTAATTCCAAATTATTTAGCAAGCTCGACCTTTGAGTGCTAAATCAAAGATCATTTTATTAGAAAATAAAAGCCTGTCAAGTTTACAAAGGAAATGTTGACCTTATCAAGGCTTCCTGCTAAAATAAGTCTCATTATGGGGAGCCTTATCGCTCATATAATCGTTGGAGTCATAGGAGTCTGGTTGGCTACGGGAATCCCCGGGGTGGTTTTTTTGGGAGACTTATCGCAGATAGCTTTAGCCGGTCTTGCTCTCGGAGTGATAAACTTTGCAATCAAGCCAATCCTTGACATCTTGACCTTTCCATTAAAAGTTGTTACCTTTGGGCTCTTCTCCCTTTTGCTAAATATGGCGATTATATGGAGTGTCGATGTTTTGGTCTTGGGCAAAATCTTTTCACTGTCATCGCTTTTTATAACAACCGTCATAATCTGGATACTTAATTTAATCTTGATAAAGAAAAATTAATGAACTCTATACTTTCCGTATTACAGATAATAGTTTCTGTAATATTAATAACGTTAATCCTTTTACAACAGGGAGAGTCGGGACTCGGTTCTGCTTTCGGACAAGAAGGAGGCTCCTACTCTACAAGGAGGGGTTTTCAAAAACACGCCTTTACCGGCACTATCGTTTTTGGAATCATCTTTATTCTTCTCGCAGTGTTTAATCTTCTTGTATAGACCCCGGCACCACAAGAGATGGACGGAAATAGAAAATCAAGGATTATGGATAAGATCTCAAAATTGAGATCATTGCCTCGTGTTCTTAATGGAAAGGAGAGGATTGTTTTTATCGCTTCTTGTGCTCTTCTCATTATTTCTTCAATAGTACTCTTAACGTCTCTCTACTTATCAAGAACCGATCAAGTTCCCACTTTCGGTGGATCTTATACTGAAGGAATGGTCGGATATCCAAGATTTCTAAACCCGATCTACAGTCCGATGAGCGATGTTGACAGAGATACGACTTTTCTCCTGTTCTCTTCTCTTATTGATTATGATTTTTCAAAAGGGTCAACATCGAATTTGGTTGACGAGATATTGGAAGACGGTGAAACTTTCAGATTAAGATTGAAAGATGATTTGAAATGGTCTGATGGAGAAAGAATAACTTCCGATGATATCATATTCACGATCAAAACAATTCAAGATCCGGAGTACAGAAGCCCTCTCAGACCTGACTGGGTCGGCGTCAATGTTGAGAAGATATCGGACTTGGAAGTGATCTTCAAATTAGAGCAACGATCGGCTGTCTTTGAAAATAAATTATCCTTAAAGATAATTCCAAGTCATATCTGGAAAGACATCTCTCCACAAAACTTTCCTTTTTCAGGATATAACATTGTACCGATTGGGTCAGGTCCTTACAGAGTCAAAGATGTGATAGAGGATCAAAAAGGCAATGTCTCTTCGCTTCTCCTTGAACCAAACCCGTTCTATCATGGGAAAAAACCCTACATTGAAGATTTTTCAATAATCTTTTACGAAGATGAAAGTCAGGTCTTAACAGCGGCCGGAAACGGCATCATAGACGGTTTTGCTAAAATAACACCCAAAGACTATCAAGAAGTTTTTTCAGAAACAAACTTTAAGATCTATCGCTATCGCTTACCGAGATATTTCGCCCTGTTTTTTAATCTCGAAAGAGAAGCGATAAACAAAGAGATAAGGGAAGCCCTTGAGATGGCTATCGATAAAGACGTTTTGGTTGAATCGGTTTTAGCTGGTCGAGGCGAAAGAGTTGATTCTACTATTTTACCCAAGATATACGGATTCAATTCGGACAGAGTCTCGGAATACAATCCCGCAAGAGCGAATGA
Organism: uncultured Candidatus Saccharibacteria bacterium; assembly: GCA_964586065.1. GTDB lineage: Bacteria > Patescibacteriota > Minisyncoccia > Minisyncoccales > CSSED10-335 > CAZPFW01. The sequence continues at coordinate 6,025 of CAZPFW010000006.1, forward strand.
GATTCTTGATTCTAACGGACTGAATTTGAATGGTGATTTTAGATCGACAGTTGTGCGAAACAAAGAAACTCTTTCTTTTGAGAAAGACCTTAACACCGGAGATCAGGGTGATAAAGTCAGAGATCTTCAGAAATGTTTAGCCTATCTTTCCGAAAGTGACTCCGAGATTTTTCCAGACGGCGGTGTTACGGGATTTTATGGACAAGACACACGTGATGCGGTCATTAGATTTCAGGAGAAATATAGAGAGGAAATTCTCGATCCCAACGGTTTTAAACAAGGAACGGGAATGGTCAGCAAAAGCACCCGAGCCAAGTTGAATGAAGTCTGTTCTGAAATTCCTGAGATTAGAGTTGAACCGGTTTTAAGAATAACAACCATAGATCAGTCATTGATGTCTCAAACTGCTGATCTAATAAAGACCTTCTGGGAGAATATCGGCATCAAAACTGAAATAGAGACTTACGATAGAGTATCCCTTGAGCGTGATGTGATAAAACCGAGAGATTATGATATACTCCTTTTTGGAAAAGCCTTTGAAGCGATCCCCGATCTGTTTCCTTTTTGGCACTCTTCTCAGAAAAGTGAATTTGGTCTCAACTTAACGATGTACCAAAATAATGAAGTGGACAAATTAACGGAAGAGTCCAGAATCAGTTTTGACGAGAGCTTGCTTGAAAAAGTTGATGGGTTGATCGTTGATGACCTGCCGGCAATATTTCTCTACAATCCCGATTATCTCTATTTCATATCACCGAGAATTTCCGGAATCAATTCGGGAAGAATAATAAATCCATCCAATAGATTTCTGGGAGTTGAAAATTGGTATGTTAAAACTAAAAGATTAATAAGAAAATGAAACTTGAAAATCCTAATTTAGACGAAGTTCGACTTGAGAATCCTGATATAAGATATCTCCGTGATATAGAAAAAGTGATCTATGATAAAGAGTGGCTCGATGACGCGCCTAATGAAGAGCTCTATTATATGTATCGAGGAATTAAAGAAGATGGAGATTTACGATACGACATCACGATAATACCGGCTAAAATGCTTGGAATGGAATTCAATAAAACTAAAGGCCATTACCATCCTGAAAGTTATGGAGAGCTTTACATCGTCCTTGAAGGGGAGGCGATCTATCTTTTACAGAAGATAAACCAAGAAGGAGAAATTGAAGACGTGTATATGGTTGAGGCTCAAAAAGGAGATTGTGTTGCAATTCCTCCCGGGTATGGACATATTACGATAAATCCGGCAAAAGAAGATTTGAAAATGGCCAATTGGGTCTATAAAACATTTGAATCCATCTATGAACCGATTGAGGAAAAGGGAGGTGGCGCTTATTTCTACACCAATCAAGGTTGGATTAAAAATGACAACTATAAAGATCTCCCCGATCTAAGAGTTGAGGCTCCCTTGAAGTCTATGCCTCAAGACCTATCGTTTCTAAAGAGATAGAAAAAGGCCGAGGTGGCGAAACGGCAGACGCGTAGCGTTCAGAGCGCTATAGAGGTAACTCTGTGAGGGTTCAAATCCCTCCCTCGGCACACACTTTTTCTCGTTTATTCATTAATTAATTAAAATAAGAATAGTTAAATCTTGTCTTAAAAGATAGGATGAAATCTTACAGTTCTACATGATAGAAAAAAAAGAAAAGAGATTAAAAATAACCCCATTGGGAGGTTTAGGAGAGGTTGGTAAAAATATGACTCTCTTTGAATTGGATGGAAAGATATTGATTATTGATATGGGTCTTAAGTTTCCTGGAGAGAGTGTTCCGGGAGTTGACTATATTATACCCAACATTTCAAGTCTTAAGGGCAGAGAGAAAGATATCTTGGGCGTGCTCTTCACTCACGGTCACTATGATCACATAGGAGCGATCCCCTACCTAATTGAGAAATTGGGTAATCCTCCGATATTTGCATCTCCTTTGACAAGAGGTTTGATAATCAAAAGACAAGAGGAGTTCCCTCTTGGACCGAAATTGGATATCACCGAAGTCAAATCGGGATCGCAAATCAAGTTGGAACAATTCAAGATTGAGTTCTTCCATATGAACCACAACATAATGGATAATTTGGGAATCTTCATTGAGACGCCAGTAGGAAAAATAGTCCATAGTTCCGACTTCAAATTTGACGAGACGCCGATAAACGATCAACCGACCGACTTTAGAAAGCTAAAAGAACTCGGGACAAGAAAAATCGATCTTTTGATGATTGATTCAACCGGAGCCGAAAGTGAAGGATCTTCACTGTCTGAAAGAGTGATAATGGACAACTTAGATGAGATCTTCATGGGATCGAAAGGAAGAGTGATCGCCGCAACATTTGCATCATTGATAAACAGAATTCAACAAGTGATAGCTCTTTCGGAAAAACACGGAAGAAAAGTTGTCATTGAAGGAAACGGTATGAAAGTCAATGTGGAGATATGCAGAAGATTGAAGTATATCACTACAAAGAAAGGAACGATTATCAATTCGAAAGAGATATCGGATTATCCGGACAATAGAATAACGATTCTTTGCACCGGAGCTCAAGGAGAAGAGCGAGCGGCTTTAATGAGAATCGCCAGCGGTGAACATAAAAATATTCGACTTAAAAAAGGAGATACCATCATATTCTCTTCATCGGTAATACCCGGAAATGAAAGAGTGGTTCAAGAGTTGAAAGATGATATCTTAAGGCAAGGAACTAAAGTCTTCCATTACAAGATGATGGATATTCATGCCGGTGGTCACGCCTATCAAGACGAACTTTCAAGAATGATTGAGATAATCAAGCCGAAATATCTGATGCCGATTCACGGACAATATTCCATGTTTGTTTCATTGAAAAACATGGCGATTGATAGACTTAATTTTCCTGAAAAAAACATTGTAATCGCTGAAAATGGAAATATAGTGAATCTATCAAGACGAGGGGTCGCTTTAAGTAAAAAGAAAGTTCCTGTTAACTACGTCATGGTTGACGGATTGGGAGTCGGCGATGTCGGTGAAGTTGTTCTAAGAGATCGAAAAGTCTTGGCTGAAGACGGAATGTTTGTTATTATTGCCGTAGTTGATAAACAAAAAGGAGAGATAAAAGGATCTCCCGATATTATCTCAAGGGGATTCATCTATCTCAGAGAATCAAAAGATCTTCTTTACCAGACCAGAAAAAGAACAATTCAGATTGTAAACAAGGCCGCCGGAGACAAGAGAGTTGTAAATTGGAGTTACGTCAAAGAAGAGATAAGAAACAAGATCGGTCAATTTTTATACGAAAAAACCGAGCGAAGACCGATGGTCTTGCCGGTAATAATAGAAGTATAAACAATATGAGAATATTCAGTGGAATAAGACCAACCGGTGATCTTCATATAGGAAACTATATCGGAGCTATAAAGCAATGGATAGAACTTCAAGACAATAATGAGTCTGTCTTTTGCATCGTTGATCTTCATGCAATAACAACTCCCTACGACCCCAAGAAACTTCAGAAAAATGTCTTGTCCCAAGCGACATCTTATCTTTCGTTGGGACTTAATCCCGAAAAGTGCATCCTTTTTGTCCAATCCAATGTCAAAGAGCATACGGAATTGACTTGGCTTTTGGGAACTATCACTCCGATGGGAGATCTCAACCGAATGACTCAGTACAAGGAAAAATCAAAAAAACATAAAGAGTATATCAACGCCGGACTCTTCAATTATCCGGTGTTGATGGTAGCTGATATACTCCTCTATCAGACCGAGAAAGTACCAGTGGGCGAAGATCAAGTTCAACATGTTGAGCTGGCACGATCGGTTGCTAAAAAATTCAACTCTCAATTTGGCAAAACATTCAAGATTCCTGAAGTGATGTTGCCTGAATCGGGCGCCAGGATAATGTCTTTACAAAATCCAAAAAGTAAAATGTCAAAGACTGATTCGGATCAAGGGTCTATCGGAATCTTTGAAGATCCCGAAAGCATCAGAAAAAAGATAATGCGAGCGGTAACAGATACGGAGAAGACAATAAGATACAATCCCAAGAAGAAACCGGGAATATCCAATCTGTTGTCAATCTACAGCTCTTTCAAGAACATCTCGTTATCCGAAGCCGAAGCTGAAATGGCCGGTAAAAGTTATTCCGCTTTTAAGACGGTTGTCGCCGATACTTTGATAGATAAATTAGAACCTTTTAGAGAGAAGAAAGCCGAGCTCTCTTCAAGAGAAGTCTATGTTCAAGAGATATTGAAGACCGGAGCCAAAAGAGCTGAAAACTTGGCTCAGTCAACCATAGTCAACGTTCGCAAAAAGATGGGGATTGAGTCTTAAGCATCTATAATCTTTATTATCTCATCTTTGACTTCTTCCACGATCTTTTGACTCTTTCCTTCTATATTAAGCCTAAGAAGCGGTTCTGTGTTTGAACCTCTGATATTAGCCCTCCATTCTTGATACTCGATGGAAAGTCCATCGATTTTAGATATCTCGGCGTCATGATATCTCTCTTCAATCCTTTTCAATATGACGTCTTTGTCGGAAACACTCTTGTTTATCTCTCCGGATATGAAATAGCTATTGGCGATCGGATCAATCAAGTCATTTAAGCTGACTCCTTCCGAAATTATCTCCAGCAATATCAAAAGTGGAATTATTCCGCTGTCGGCATACCAAAAATCCTTAAAATAAGTATGTCCACTCGACTCGCCTGCAAATATGGCGTCTTCTTTTCTCATTCTGGCCTTAATAAAGGAATGACCCACTCTCTCTAAAAAAGCCTCTCCGTTAAATTCTTTTGCAACATCGATCAACGCCCAAGTATATCTCGGATCGTAGATTATCTTACCTCCTCCGGCTTTTTTCAACAGATGTCTTGCAAAGACCGTATTGATATAATAAGGCTCTATAAATTCACCTTCCGCCGTGCAAAAGAATACCCTATCAGCATCGGCATCCCAAGCGACTCCGATATCAACTCTCGAATCCTTAACAAATTGGATAAACTCCGGCCTATTCTCCATCTTGAACGGATCGGGCTGTCCTTTGGGAAATGTTCCGTCTAAAGTGTCATTGATCCCAACAAGATCAATGTTAAGATTTCCGACTTCAATAACTTTTTTCAAAACTTCTCCACCAAAACCGAAATTGGGGTTAAAAGCTATTTTAAAATTCTTCAGCTTGTTTTTATCAATCATGTTCAAAACAAAGAGGGCAAAGTCTTCCAAAATATCTCTCTTTTCAACTTTACCCGAGAGATCGTTCTCCACTCTATCTTGTCGATCCATAATCAGATCTCTTATCTCAAGTATTCCCGTATCAGAAGATATCGGGATCGCCTTGGAACGCGTCATCTTGAATCCATTGAACTCCGCCGTATTATGAGAAGCTGTCACCTGAATTCCTCCTCCATAACCATAATTACCGACAGCAAAATAGAGCATCTCCGTTGAAATCAAACCAAGATCAACCACGTCAACTCCCGCATCTATTAGGCCGTCAATCAAAGATTTTTTTAAGCTCGAAGAGTGAATTCTCACATCCATTCCGACCGCCACGGATTGATCAGGTTTGACAATCTGGCAATAAGCCTGCCCTATCCTGTAAGCAAGGTTTTCATCTATCTGTTGAGGGTAGATTCCTCTTATATCATAAGCTTTGAATATTTTTGGATCAATCATCTCTTTTAAATTAGTTTTATTGATTGTATCTTAATTCAATATCAGAATCAAAGAAGATGAAGGGGGTTGAAAAAAAGAGCTTTAGTTGCTATAATTCCTTTTCAGATAAGAATAATTCTATAAAGATGGCAAAATATGAGTTAGTCTTTCTTATCCCCGCTGAAGCAAGCGAGGATGAGATTGAGAAGATAGAAGAGAGAGTCAAATCGCTTATATCCGATAAAGACGGAGAAATTTTAGATGTTAGAGTTGATCCTGCAAGAAGAGAGATTGGAGAGATAATAGACGGGAGAAATAGCGCCAAGATGATATCGGCTAACTTTAACCTTTCTCCTGAAAACCTTCCGATGTTGAATAAAGAATTGAAGGAAATCAACAGTATAATGAGGCATATCATAGTCTTGAAACCGAAGATAAAGCCCAGAAAAGAGAAAGTTGAGCGACTGGATAAAGAGAAGAAGCTTTCAGATAAAGTTGAGCTTGAAGAGATAGACAAAAAGATAGAAGAGATGTTAAATGAATAATAATTTATTTTATTAAAAACTATGAATCTCAACAAAGTTATATTGGTTGGGAGGTTAACCCGAGACCCGGAAAGTAGATCGCTTCCAAGCGGTCAACAAGTAACTTCTTTCGGTTTGGCCACCGATAGATTCTATAATGACAAATCAGGCCAAAGACAGCAGCAGACGGAGTTTCATAACGTAGTCTTTTTTGGAAGAGTTGCCGAAATTGCCGCTCAATACTTGAAAAAAGGGTCTTTAGCCTTAATCGAAGGGAGAGTTCAAACCAGATCTTGGGAAGATAATGAGGGAGTTAAGAAGTATCGTACCGAAATTATCGGAGATTCTCTTCAGTTGGGTCCAAGAAGCGGGAGTTATCAAACTCAAACCGAACAGAGTCGACCGGAAGAAGTCAAAGAAGAACTTCCTGTGATACTGGAAGATGATGAAGAGATAGATATTAAAGATATACCATTTTAAGATTATGGAATGTTATTTCTGTAAAAACAACATAAAAGAGATCGATTTTAAAAACACCGAGCTTTTGAACAGATTTATATCCGGTCTTATGAAAATTAAGCCGAGAAAAAAAACAGGTGTCTGTTCTCACCATCAAAGACGCCTGTCTCAAGCAATAAAGAGAGCTCGAAATTTAGGATTGATAGCATCAACTCCTAAGTAGAATCTTCTTGTTGAGTCACTTTTTTTCTAATCTCATCTGCAATTGAGGGGTTCTCTTTCAGGAACTTTTTAGCTCCTTCACTTCCCTGTCCCATCTTCTCTTTACCGTATTGATACCAAGATCCGGACTTTTTGACCAACCCTTCTTTGAGCGCCAAGTTAAGCAGATCTCCTTCATATGATATTCCTTCATTATAGTAGATGTCAAATTCAGCCACTTTGAAAGGAGCCGCGACTTTGTTTTTAACTATCTTGGCTTTAACTCTGTTACCAATAATCTCATCTCCGCTTTTAATTTGAGCGATTCTTCTTAAATCGAGACGGACTGAAGAATAAAACTTCAAAGCCAATCCGCCCGAAGTTGTTTCCGGATTACCAAACATGATACCGATCTTCATTCTTGTTTGATTTAAGAATATAACTGACGTCTTAGTCTTATATATTATTCCCGATAATTTTCTCAAAGCTGAAGACATGAGTCTTGCTTGAGTTCCAACGTGAACGTCTCCAACCTCTCCGGCAATCTCGGCCTTGGGAGCCAAAGCCGCCACAGAGTCAATTACAATAACATCAACTTCCCCCGACCTGACAAGTGATTCAACTATTTGAAGCGCTTGTTCTCCCGAGTCGGGTTGTGAAATAAAAAGTTCACCGGTATTCACTCCGATTCTTTGAGCGTAGTCAGGATCAAGTGCGTTCTCTGCATCAATGAATGCCCCAACTCCTCCTTTCTTTTGAGCTTCGGCCAGTATATGTAGAGCCAATGTTGTCTTACCACTCGATTCGGGCCCGAAGATCTCTACCACTCTCCCTCTGGGAATTCCGCCGATTCCAAGAGCTTTATCTAATGAGATCGATCCGGTTGAGATACTGTCAATATCAACCGGTCTGATATCTTTCATTTTCATTATCGCTCCCTCTCCGAACCTTTGCCTGATTTCCTCTATTGATTCTTCTAAGTTTTTATTCTCTTTCTTCTTTTTTGCCATATTTCTTTTTTAAAATTATAGCTTTTGCCAAGTTTCACCATCTTCGGCCTCTTGAGGAATTGCGTATATCTCTCTTGGCTTCGCTCCGTCTCCAGGCCCGACCACTCCTCTGTCTTCCATCATATCTATCAAGCGTGCCGCCCGAGCATAACCGACTCTCAATCGTCTCTGAAGGAATGAAGCTGAAGCTTTCTTTGTTTCTATCACTAAATTTTTTGCCTCTTCATATAATGGATCATCTTCTTCTTCGGTGTAACTGAACGACTCCTCACTAGTAGTTTCCAATTGACTCTCCAATTGATCACTTAACTTGTCTTCCTCTCTCTCTCCATATTCGGAAACAATCCATCTTACCACATCTTGTATCTCACTCTCTGAAACATAAGGAGCTTGCGCTCTCTTGGGCTTAAACATATCTCCTGTCATATAGAGCATATCCCCAGCTCCCAAAAGTTTTTCCGCTCCGGCCGTATCAAGTATCGTCCTCGAATCAACTTGAGAAGCAACTTGGAAAGCCACTCGTGAAATAATATTAGCCTTAATCAAGCCCGTTATGACTTCCACTGAAGGACGTTGAGTTGTTAGGACAAGGTGGATTCCTGATGCCCTGGCCATTTGAGCCAACCGAACAATCTCAGCTTCAATCTCTTTCCCTTTGGCAATCATAAGATCGGCCAATTCATCCACGACAAGAACTATATAAGGCATCGATTCCATATCTTCATTCTTCTTCTTTAACGCTATCTTATTGTAACTGTTGATGTCTCTGGCTTTGACTTCCGACATTACCTGAAGTCGCCTCTTCATTTCGCCAACGAGCCACTTCAATGCGTTATAGGTTCTGTTCACATCATATATAACCGGGCACAAAAGATGCGGTATCCCTTCAAAGTTTGAGAACTCAACTCTCTTGGGGTCAACTAATATCAGCCTCAATGTTTCCGGAGTATTTCTAAAAAGCAGACTCAAGATCAATGTGTTAAGGAAAATAGTTTTTCCCGATCCGGTTGATCCTGCGACCAAGAGGTGGGGCATCTTCTCCAATCTTGCATAGTTTAGAGCTCCGGTAACGTCCTTTCCTATTATGATTGGCAATTTAAAATCGGGGTCATTGTATTGAGGATCTTCCATTAAACTTCTTAGACGAACTTCGGCTCTTATTCTATTTGGTATCTCAATTCCAACTAAAGATCTTCCCGGAATCGGTGCCTCTATCCTGATGGAATGAGCGGCTAAAGCTAATGACAGGTCGTTTGAAAGAGACGTTATTCTCGATAATTTCACTCCTTCAGCGGGTTTAAGCGTGTATTGAGCCACAGTCGGACCAACTCTTACCTCCGACATCTCCACTGGTATGTCAAAATTCTCTAACGTCTTTTTTATTATGGCCGAGTTAACCTTTATATCCCCAGAACTCGGTATTCCTTTATCTGATTCCAAGAGATCTAAAGGTGGAAAACGATCTGTCTTCTCTTTCTCTTTTCCCTTCTCCTTCTCTTTTTGTTGAGGTTTTTCTTTCTCCGCCAAAAGATCTTCTTTTTCTATCTCAACAGATTCCAACTCAACTTGATCAATCTCTTTAACAGTGAACTCGGATTTTCTCCCGAATATCTTTCTGAATATTTTTGCGGGAACAGATTCTTTCGGTCGCTCTTCTTTAAGCTCGGCGGGCGTTATTAAAAGATAAGCAAAGGTGATAAGGCCAACAACCGTAAAACTCAAAAGAATAAAAAGTGTGATCCAAAAATCAAAGAGACTGAATAACGGTCCCCCAAAAACTTTACCAATAAAGCCGCCACTTAAGTCACTGTCAATCAAACCGAATGTTTCAGTTTTGATTACGACATCAAAGATACCCGACAGTCCCAAGATGATAAGAAGCGAGCTGATAATCGTTGGAAGAACAAACTTTTTGTATCGAGTTTTAAAGATTACCAATCCGGAAGCAAACAGGATGGCCGGAAAAATAAAGATGGAGCTTCCGATTACAAAAGTCAAAGATTTTCTTAAATACTCTCCGGCAATTCCAGATTGTCCGAAAAAAGAGAATGCGATAATGACTGATAACAAGAGAAGTATCGCTCCGGATATTATCTTTTTAACCTTAAGAGGTAAAGCAAGCAAAGCAAGCTTTGACCTTTTTGGCTCTTTCTTAATTACTTTTTTTTTCTTTTTTTTAGCCACTTTTACTATTTGCTCTTGAACCCTGTTCCGGCCGGAATCAACTTACCAATTATGACATTTTCTTTAAGACCTCTCAACTTGTCTTCTCTTCCTTCAAGAGACGCTCTTATCAAAACTCTTGATGTTTCCTGAAAAGAAGCCGCTGAGAGGAAAGAATCGGTGCTTAAAGCAACATTGGTTATTCCCAAAAGAACCGGTGTCGCCGTCGCTTCCTTCTTTGATTCTTTCTTCAGTTTTTGGTTAATCTCCTCTATCTTCTCTTTCTCAATTATCTCACCCGGAACCAAAACTGAATCTCCTCCGTCTTTGATTTTCACCCTTGAGAACATTTGTCTGATTATTATCTCAATATGCTTATCGTGAACATTAACTCCTTGAGATACATATATCTTTTGCACTTCATTCTTAATATACTCTTGAGTTTCCTCAATGCCCCTTGCCTTAAAGACGTCTTTAAGATCCAAGTTTCCGGCACAAAGAACATCCCCTTTCTTTATCTTTTGTCCTTTCTTAACAAAGATCTCGGATTTAGGAGAGATGTTGTATTCTATAATATCACTTTTTCTCTTCTTAGAATCTTCGCTTGATAATTGAATTCTAATAACCCCATCAGGAGTTATCTCTTTCACCACTCCATCGGCTTTTGCCATGTCGGCCCTTCCTTTCGGAACTCTTACTTCAAATATCTCTTGAACCCGAGGGAGACCCAATGTTATGTCTCCACCACCGACAACCCCTCCAGTATGGAAGGTTCTCATTGTAAGTTGCGTTCCCGGTTCTCCGATCGCTTGAGCCGCAACTACACCTACGGCCTCCCCGACTCCCACCATCTCATTGAGTCCGAGATCCCATCCGTAACATTTCTGACAAACTCCTCTTGTGGTATTGCAAGTTAAAGGCGATCTGACTTTTATCGAATCAATTTCATCAGAAGCTATGATCTTGTCAATAACTCTCCAATCAATGATATCTCCCTTCTTAACGATTACACCTGATGAATCTTTAATTTCGGAAAGAGCGACTCTTCCAACCGCCTTGAAAGCAAAATCCTGATCTATTTCGGAAGCTTTCGATTTTGACAACTCGATACCTTTAGTTGTCCCACAATCTTTCTCCATTACAATCGCCTCATGAGAAACATCGACCAATCTTCGAGTCAGATATCCCGCAGTCGATGTTCGAAGAGCTGTATCCGCGGTTCCTTTTCTTGCTCCATGCGTAGAGATAAAATATTCCAAAACATTAAAACCTTCTTTAAAAGAGCTCTTTATCGGCAGCTCTATTGTTTGTCCTGCCGGATTGGCCACCAATCCTTTCATTCCGGCCATCTGAACCGGTTGAGACCACGAGCCTCTCGATCCCGAATCAATAATGGTGAAGACCGATCCGTTTTCCGGTAATGTTTTTGGAACGAGCTTCTCAATCTCTCTTTTGGCTCGATGCCAAGTCTCAATACTTTTCTCCGTTTTTTCTTCTTTCGAGAAGAGTCCTTTCTTGTAGAAACTGTCAATCTTTTCTATCTCTTCTTCGGCATTCTTAATAATCTCACTTTTTTCTTCAGGAACAACCAAATCGCTCATACCCCATGATGTCCCCGATCTGGTTGCATACTCATATCCAAGATCTTTCATCTTATCCAATGTTGCTTGAGCTAAATCATTACCATAATTCTCTATAATCTCTCTGGTTACCCGTCTCAATCCTTTTGATCCCATCTGCTCGTTTTGAAAGTCAAACCCTTGAGGAAATATCTTATTGAAAATCACTCTTCCCGCGCTGGTATCAACCAATTCGCCATTCATTAAAATCTTCACCTTCGATCTGATATCTATATGTCCAAAATCGGAAGCCAATACCGCCTCATCGGGAGATCCAAATATCTTTCCTTCTCCTTTACTTCCTTCTATGATCTTAGTTAACCAGTAGCAACCTAAAACTATATCTTGAGACGGGGAGACACTGGGCAATCCTGTAGCCGGTTTGAGAAGATTAACCGACGAGAGCATAATCTCTCTGGCCTCCTTTTGAGCTTGTTCCGACAGCGGCAGATGAACCGCCATCTGGTCTCCGTCAAAGTCGGCGTTAAAAGCGCTACAAACCAACGGGTGAAGCTGAATAACATTTCCTTCCACCAAGACCGGCCTGAAAGCTTGAATCCCCAATCTGTGAAGAGTCGGAGCCCTGTTTAATAAGACGACTTTGTCTTTGACAATGTCTTCAAGAATTGCCCATACTTCATCAATTTCTTCTTCAATCAATCTACTAGCTCCTCTAACGTTGTAAGCCAAATCTTTTTCCAAGATCTTATTGATTATAAAAGGTTTGAACAACTCCAAAGCCATTCTCTTTGGAATCCCACACTGATAAAGCTTCAATTGAGCTCCGACAACTATCACTGAACGCCCAGAATAGTCAACTCTTTTACCGAGAAGATTTTGTCTGAATCTGCCCTGTTTTCCTTTGAGAATATTAGCTAATGATTTTAACAGTCTTCGTCCACCGGTGGTTGATCGAGTGGTTACTCCTTTTCTCATGTCATTGTCTATCAAAGCGTCAACCGCCTCTTGAAGCATCCTTTTCTCGTTTCTCACAATAACATCCGGCGCTCCGATCTCGAGCAAGTATTTCAACCTGTTGTTTCTGTTTATGACTCTGCGATAGAGATCGTTTAGATCAGATGACGCATACCGTCCTCCGTCAAGCTGAACGATTGGTCTAAGATCGGGTGGTAATACCGGAATAACTGTAAGAAACATCCATTCGGGTCGAATTCCCGCTTCATACATCATTCTGATCATCTTAAGCCTTCTCTGAATCTTCTTCTTCTCTCCGGCCGGTGCCGTCTCAATGTCTTTATCCAATTTTTCAATCAGTTTAGCCAGATTGATTTTTTCAAACACTTTTCTCAAGGTCTCCGCTCCCGTACCAGCTTCAAATATCTCACCATACTTAAGTGAGAGATCATAATACTCAATCTCTGATAAGATATTGTGCTTTTTAATTCTTTCAAGTTCATCGTCGGCTTTACTCTTCGCGCTCTTGAGCTCTTTCACTTTCTCTTTCCCGTCATCATCTTTTTGCGACTCAAAGAGCTTAAGTTTCCGCTTGTATTCGGTCTCTAATTCTCCGATGACTCTCTTTTTCTCTTCTTCGTTTACGCTTGTAACAATATGAGCCGCAAAATAGATGACCTTCTCCAATCTTTGCATCGGAATATCAAGAACCGTACCGATTCTTGACGGAATTCCTCTCAAAAACCAGATATGAGAAACCGGGCAAGCGAGTTTAATGTGCCCCATTCTTTCCCTTCTGACGGAAGATTTAGTCACCTCAACCCCGCATCTGTCACAGACAATTCCCTTGTATCGTATCTTGCGATACTTGCCACAATAACACTCATAATCTTTCTCCGGCCCGAATATCTTCTCGCAGAAAAGACCATCCTTCTCGGGGCGCTGATTTCTGTAATTTATCGTCTCCGGTTTGGTCACTTCTCCATGAGACCACTCTAATATTCTGTCGGGTGACGCTAAGATTATTCTTATTGATTCTAAGTCTTGGACTCTCATATTTAATGGGGTTACGTTAATTTTTCTTTTCTAAGACCTCTGCCCCTAAGGCCAAGGCTTTAAGCTCATTGATTAAAAGGCTGAATGATGACGGTATATTCGGATGCTTAATTGTCTCTCCTTTCAATATCGATTCGTAAGCGGTTGCCCGTCCAATCACATCATCAGACTTGATCGTCAACATCTCTTGAAGAGTGTATGCCGCACCGTGACCTTCAAGAGCCCAAACTTCCATCTCTCCCAATCTCTGACCTCCAAATTGAGCTTTCCCTCCGAGCGGTTGTTGTGTAATTAGTGAATAAGGTCCGATGGATCTCATATGAATTTTGTCCCTTACCATATGGATCAGTTTCATCATGTAGATCATTCCCACGGTTATCGATTGTGGAAACGCTTCTCCGCTTCTTCCGTCAAACAGTTTAACCGATCCGGTTTCGGGAAGTCCGGCTTTCTTCAATTCTTTTTTAATATCATCTTCGTCGGCTCCCGAAAGAGACGGCGTAATCGCAACATAACCATTTTTGTGAGCCGCCCAACCAAGGTGCGTTTCCAATATCTGTCCGATGTTCATTCTTGAGGCCACTGATAAGGGATTCAGTATTATGTCAACTGGCGTGCCGTCTTCAAGATAAGGCATCTCTTCCACCGGAAGGACTTTTGAAATTATTCCTTTGTTACCGTGTCTTCCGGCCAATTTGTCTCCGGCTTCTACTCTTCTCAGCTCGGCGATCTCAACTTCTATTCTCTTAATAACTCCCGGATCCAACTTATGCCCCATCTCTCTTGAAAAAACCTTAACTCCGATGACTCGTCCTCTCTTGCCGTGCTCCATTACAAGCGAGGTGTCTTTAACCTCTTTGGCTTTCTCTCCGAAGATCGCTTTAAGCAATCTCTCTTCAGCGGTCATGTCGGCTTCTCCTTTGGGTGAAATCTTTCCGACCAAGATATCATTGGGTCCAACTTCGGCTCCTATTCTTATAATACCCTCTTCGTCCAAATCTTTAAGCTTCTTTTCAGAAACGTTCGGAATATCGCTGGTTGTGAGTTCCGGTCCGAGTTTGGTTTCTCTGACATCACAAAAAACACTCTCGATATGAATTGAGGTGTAAGTGTCTTTTTGAGCTAATCTTTCAGAAACAATTATGGCATCTTCAAAGTTCAACCCTCTCCATGAAAGAAACGCTACTAAGAGATTTTGTCCAAGAGCCAATCTTCCATCGGCAACACCGCCGCCGTCACAGAGAATATCTCCCTTTTTAATCTTCTGTCCCTTCTTTACCCTCGCTTTTTGATGAAAACAGGTGTATTGATTGGTGCGAGTGAATGTTTTGAGCTTGTAGCTTACGGCTTCTCCCTTACTCGGTTTGATTGTGATTCGGTTTGCATCAACTTCGGTAACAACTCCGTCTGTCTTTGATATGATAATCTGCCCTGAATCAGAGGCGATTCTCTCTTCCATCCCCGTAGAAACCAACGGTGGCGCCGGATTAATCAAAGGAACGGATTGTCTCTGCATATTGGATCCCATTAAAGCTCTGTTGGCATCATCATTTTGAAGAAAAGGAATACAAGAAGTGGCTGCCGAGATAAATTGCTCGGCAGAAACGTCGATATAATCAATTTTATCTCTCTCTATAACTCCGGGCTCTCCTTTTATTCTTGCCTCCACTCTGGTTGGAACAATCTCTCTTTTATCGTTTATCTCCACTCCTCCGTGAGCAATATTATATCGTTCTTCTTCATAAGCGTTGAGGTAATCAACTTTTGAACCGATCTTGCCTTTTTCCACCTTAAAATAAGGGGTTTCGATGAAGCCGTAGCGATTGACTCGAGCGAATGTCGCTAAGTGAACCACCAATCCGACGTTTGGTCCCTCGGGAGTCTCAATGGGACAAATTCTTCCATAGTGAGAAGGCTGAACGTCTCGAGCTTCAAATCCTGCTCGCTCTCTTGTTAATCCACCAGGTCCCGTCGCGGTCAATCTCCTCTTGTGCTCAAGTTCCGCTAATGGATTTTCGTTATCCATAAATTGAGAGATCTGTGATGAAGTGAAGAACTCTTTAACCACCGCAATAAACGGCCTGACGTTTATTAACTGAGAAGGAGTCATGGTATGGGGTTCCAAAGTTGACATCCTGTCTTTAATATGACGTTCCATTCTCAAAAGTCCCAATCGGAGCCTGTTTTCGAGTATTTCAGCGGCCGTTCTAACTCTTCTATGACCCAAGTGGTCAATCTGATCGGCTTTCCCTTGAGGATCATTATTGAGTTTGATCATCTCTCTGATGACTTCCACTATATCTTCATAGAGAAGGACTCTGTCTTCAACGGTAACGTTCTTATTGCTTTTACCGTAATCCAATCGCTGAATCATTCTCCATCTTCCAACTTCCGAGAGATCATATCTGGCAAAATTAAAGAAAGTGTTTTCTATCAACTCGGCAGCCGTCTCCGGTGTTGCAATATCTCCCGGTCTGATTCTTTTATAGATCTCGATCAAGGCTTCTTCTCCTGTTTTGATTTCATCTTTAATAAGAGTTTCATTGATGTGATTTATCTCTCCGATGTCCGAGTCCTTGAACAGATCTTTAATCTCGTCGTCTTTGATTTCACCATCTTTTTTTGATAAGAGATAGAAAGCTCTTAACAGAGCGACTGCTGAAATCTTTCTCTTCTTGTCGATTTTGACTGAAAGAGCTCCCGTTGATTCAGTCTCAAGCTCAAGCCAAGCACCTCTATTTGGTATTATCTTGGCTCCGAACAAATTCTTGCCGTGATTGAATTGAGATGTGAAAAAGACTCCGGGAGATCGTATCAATTGAGATATCGCGACTCTTTCCACTCCGTTTACAATGAAAGTTCCCCTATCGGTCATTATGGGAAAGTCGGCCAAATAAACTTCTTGTTCCTTGGTCTCTTTCGTTTTAAGATTAACCAATTTAACGGTCACACGGACAGATGCTTCATAAGAATCGTTGTTGGTTTTGGCTTCTTCTTCATCAAATTTCGGTTCATCCACTTTATAATCAAGGAACCAGATCTCCCACTCCTTGCCGGTATAATCTCTAATGGGGGAAACTTCCTTGAAGAGGTTTTTAAGACCCTCGTTCCACATTCTATCCCAACTTTCTTTTTGTAAAGAGAGAAGATATGGTCGAGGAAGAGAAACTTTTGATTTTCCGAAATTTTTAGTGAGGATGTTCTGCATAATTTAAATGATCGAATTTGGAGAGGTGTTTTCGATCTTATTATTTTAAATAAGTTTACTCTATCAAAAAAAGCAAAGCACCCTGAGGCTTCAGATCAGGGGCGAAAATCTCTAGAAAAGGACAATCTCTTTTGATAGGTTTGTTTTCAACAAGTTTAAAAATGCTTTTGAATCGCGAAACGGCTTCTGCCTTACCACAAACCGTTTCGAGAGTCAAGGCACTAAAGACAACCAGTTTCTAAAGAAAATTCAGAAACTGCCAACCAGTTTACATTGATTGTGAAATTTGTCAAGACTTACCGCTCAATCTTATACTTTGGACTATTCCGAGAGATAAAAACGTAAATACCAAACTGCTTCCCCCGTGACTTACCAACGGTAAAGGAATTCCGACAATTGGCAAAAGCCCTTGGTTCATTGCGATATTAACAAATGTCTGAACTAAAAGAATTATCGCAAAACCAGAACAATAGAGTCGAGAGAAATTGTCCGGTGCGATTAAAGCGATCTTAAGAATCCTCCATATCAAAAGAATGAAAAGGCTCAATAGAACGGTTACTCCGACAAAACCGGTCTCTTCGGCTATAGCTGAAAAGATAAAATCAGTTTCGGTCTCCGGAAGAAATCCCAGCCGAGTTTGAGGTCCTTCGCCTATTCCGTAACCAAACAGCCCTCCACTCCCAATCGCAATTTTGGCTTGATCCGGATTCCAGTTTATGCCTTGAGGATCAATTCGCGGCTTTAGAAATCCGGTCAATCTTGCTTTCTGATAATCTTTCAAAACAAATGACCAACTTAAAGAAAAGAGAATAGCTCCGATAATGATTAATACGATAAGGTGCTTGGTCTTTATTCCCGATAAGAGAAGAACTCCAAGCCATAAAGAGATGAGAATTAAAGCCGAACCGAGATCCGGCTGAAAAAAAGTGATCAATGATGGGATCGCCACATATATGCCGGAGAAGATAATATGAGAAAATCTATACATTTCAACATGTCTGTCGGAAAAGTATTTAGCTAAAAGAATAATCAAAACAACTTTCATATACTCAACTGGATCAAATGAGACTATTCCAAAATCATACCATCTTCTTACGCCTTTAACTGACGGAGCGAATACAAAAAGACCCAAGAGCATGGCGATTCCTGTGAAATAGAGAACTAATAAAAGATAGGGATTCTCTTTAAAATTTCTCCAATCGAAAAAACTAAAAACTATCATAATCACAAGACCGATGACGAGGAAAGCTGTTTGTCTATAAAAAGTACCTTCTTGAGTTCCTCCATGAATAGAGATCAATCCAAAGACCGTCAAAGCAAGAGTAATAAATACCATAACCCAATCCATATTGGCGATATGCTTTAATATCTTAGTCATCTTCCATCATTTTTATAAGATCATTTTCTCTTATCTCTTTTATCTTCAAATCTCTCGCTTTCTTGAGTTTTGAACCCGGATTATCACCTACAACAACATAATCAACATTGGAGCTGACGGTCTCAGAAACATCTCCTCCCAACAACCTTATCCGCTGTTTTACTTCCTCTCTTTTCAAGGATAAAAGCGATCCCGTTAAGACAAACTTTCTATTGTTCAATTTACCAGATTGCTTCGGATACTGAATCTTAATGTTGGCTGCTTTGATTTTATCCAAAAAGTCCTTGTTTTTTTGATCTCTAAACCAATCATAAATCTTTTTGGCGGTTATCTCTCCGATATCTTTAATATTTATCAGATCAACTTCCGATGCTTGCGCGACCTCATCAATATCTTTGAAATTTTTCACCAAAAGCAGTGCTGTCTCTTCGCCGACTCCTTCTATCCCAAGAGAGAATATCAATTTTTGTCCAGCAACTGTTTTGGATTTCTCTATTGAATCTATCGCATTTTGTGCCATCTTATCCGCAAAACCTTCCAACTTGAGAAAATCATCTTTTTCAAGAAAGAAGAGATCCGCCGGATTCGAAACTCTATCTGTCTCTATCAACTTCTCAACAGCCTTTTTACCCACCCCGGAGATATTAAAAGCTTTTCTTGATACAAAATGCTCAAATAATCTTCTCTTCCTTTCAGGACAGTTTCTGTTAATACAACGAATGATGAAAGAACCTTTCTTTTCATAAATTAACGGTTCTTTACATGATGGACAAACCGAAGGAATTTTAATCTTCTTCTCATCGCCAGTTCTTAACTCAGGTAAAACCTCTATAATGTCCGGGATGACATCTCCGGCTCGACCGACTATAACCGTATCGCCTATCATCATTCTCATTTCCTCTATCTCGTCATAGTTGTGAAGTGTAGCTCTTGAAATTGTGACTCCGGCGAGAGAAACCGGGCGAAGTTCGGCAACTGGAGTTAAAACTCCAGTTCGTCCGACTTGAACATCAATTTTTTTAATAGTTGTGGTGGCTTGTTTGAGTTCGAATTTATAGGCAATCGCTCCCCTTGGAGCTTTTCCGGCCACACCCAACAATTCAAAAAGTTTATTATCATTAACCATGACTACGATGCCGTCAATCTCATAAGGGAGATTTTTCCTTCTATTCTTACAATCCTGATAAAAATCAAATATCTCTTCCGGAGTTTTACAAACTTTGCTATAAGGATTGATTTTAAATCCGAGAGATTTCAAAAGATGATGTTTTTCGGAATGAGTCTTCGGATCATTTTCCGTTATCAAATCGTAGGCGAAAGAATCAAGATTTCTTGAAGCCGCCACACTGGGATCTAATTGTCTTATAGATCCGGCTGCGACGTTTCTTGGATTGGCAAATGAAGACAATCCATCTTCTTCACGCTTCCGATTAATCTTCTTGAATTCTTTTTTTGATATGAATATCTCTCCCCTTACTGAAATCTTTCTATTCAAAAAACCTTTTGTCAATTCTCTGTATTTTCCATCGACGTTTGATTTATCACCTATCTTAAGAGGAATGGATGATACCGTTTTAAGGTTTTGAGAAACGTCTTCTCCGATTGTGCCATCACCTCGAGTTGACCCAACTTTAAACAAACCTTTGTCGTATATCACCTCAAAAGCAAGTCCGTCTATCTTATATTCACAAAAGAATTCTTTCTCACCTGGTATTATCTTGTCGATCCTCTCAATCCAATCTTTGATATCTTCTTCTGAAAAAGCGTCGTTGAGCGAAAGCATCGGCCTCCCTCTCCTTACCTTCTTAAATTCTTTCAAAGGGGCACCGCCAACCCTCTGACTCGGAGAATCCGGTGTTATAAACTCAGGATATTTTTGTTCCAAATCAAAGAGTTCTTTTTTAAGAGAATCAAGAGCTTCTTCTGAAATCTCTTCTTGGTCAAGAACATGATAAAGATAGCGATGTTTATCAATAACCTTCTTCAGCTTCTCTATTCTTTTTTTAGCATCATCTCTTCTCATCAAAGAATAAACCCATTTAGTTTCCGACTTCAATCGCCCGCTTTATCCCTTGATACTCTCCCTCGGAGATTATGCAGTAATATTCTTTATCACAACCATCATGAGGTCCTCCCGGAGCCCTTGATCCTCCTTTTATGGTAATGTAATAGGTGGCTTCTTTACCGTTTAAATTGATTACTTTGGGATTGCTCGGATCTCCGTAGTAAGGGAGATCGTTTTGAAAATATTGTTGGAGCAAGATCAGTGCTTCTTCAACTCCGGAGTCGGCAGCATAAAAAGCGACGGTGGAATACTCCATTCCTCTTACCATCTTTATTTGAGAGATAAGAATATGACTGAGCCCCAATATTATTCCTAAAATTATTGTCAGGACTATTAGAGCAAAATAGATTGCCGATCCTTTTTTATTCATCAGTAGGGGAAATTAAGTTTACGTTGAGACACGGTTGTCTGAAATCTGATTTCCGATTCTCCCGACTTGGTCTCAACAGTCATTCCTATGCCGATCTTTGATTGATTTGAAGCAGGTGATTGCCAACTACTACCAGCATTACTAAAGAGAAGCTCCTTCACCAGAACATTCTTCGATGTGATCGGAAAGAAATCGGGCAAATCAACCGAGCTCTCCGTATCAGCTATTCTCTCAGAAATCGCTCCGTCCGTAAGAGAAAATTCTTGGCACTCTCCGTCGTAATTAATGAACCTTATTGTCCTATCACCGTCAAAAAGATTGTAATTGTAGTTTGACAATCCGGTACAAACTCCATCAACATCTTTTTGGGCCATTCTTAACGTTCTTCCCATATATTCGAGAACAAAGCTGACTTCGGCAAACATTTTCTGATCAGCAATAATTTTTTGTTGAAGCTTTATACTAGTTAAAAGAGAATTCACCATCCCTCCGATTATAACGCTAAAGATGAAAACTGAGACTAAAAGCTCAACTAAAGTAAATCCTTTATTTGTTTCTTTTTTCATTTATCTCCAATCACGAAGGTTTTCCACGACAGAGACGCTACGAGTGGATCCCCGTTCATCCCAATAAACGGTTGCTTCCACTCTCAGATACTCTCCGCCATCATGTAACGACGTTGTTATCTTTCTACTGAAAGAGGATTCTTCGGCTGTGGGATTGCTGCTATAGCCGTAAAATCCTTGGAAATATTTAAGATTCTTGGGATTACCTCCCTGACAAGTTGTCATCGCCTTGGTACCATCATGGTTATAAGCCACTTCGCAACAGGAACAGTTACTGTTAATGTTTTCAAGCCAATCTTTATCTCTGATCCAACTGCTGTCTCTGATGTTTCTTACCACCTCTATTCCTTCTTGAGCCAAATATGATGCTTTGAGTTGATTGGCCGCCATGGTCGCCGATGATATCGTTCTGTGTATTAATCCAACCGTACCAGATATTCCGACAATCAAAACCGAAATAGCAACCATCAGCTCTAAAAAAGTCATCCCTGATTGTAATCTTCTGTTTTTCATGACGCTGGTTGAATCACTTCTATAAGCCCGGCTTTGTTAACTTTGATTGATTTTGTGTCTTCCCCTTCCAATGTAATAAAAATCTCGACCTGATCATAGTATGAGCGCCACTTTGTCTCGTCATTTACCGTGTAGACATCTATCCCGCCGATATAAGTTCTCGGGTGTGGCGGTACAAATATGATATCAACACCAGGAACCGATGCTCTTGATACCCCAAACTCAACTTCTATAAGAGAGATGTTTCCATGCTCCAACGGAATTGATTCCATTATTTCAACACAGATGATGCTCCCAAAACCGTGAGTGTCATCGTTGTTAATGATATAAGCGACTTTATCGTAATAGTTTCTGCCGCTCTCCAAGTAAGCTCCGTAGGCCACTATCGTCTTATCGCCGGCACAAGCTTCAGGCACTTCGAAACTTTCCATGGCCATCGTCCTTTCCAACAAAGATCTCAATTCTTGAGCCATCTTATTGACATCTCTTTCGGTGTCAAAATATTTCCCGAAATATCTAAAGTTTATCCAAGTAACTCCGGTGATTATTGAAATCAATGCGATCACAACCAAAAGCTCTATTAAAGTCATTCCTTTTCGACCTTCTCTTTTAGAGATAAAAGACATTTACTGATAAAAAGTTTAAATACCAATTAAGTATTGATTCCCCCCAGAAAAATGCGATGATTGTTCCCGACATCATAAAAGGACCAAATGGAATCTCGCTCTTTATTCCTTTCTTCTTTGCGATGACTGCCATGCTTCCTATTATAGCCCCAGACATAAATGATATGAAGAGCGCGGTCAATATCTTGGGCATACCTAAAAACAATCCCATAAAAAAGACTAATTTCACGTCACCAAAACCCATCCATCTTCCTTTTGAGATTAAAAATATCGAAAGGAAAAAAGCACCTGCACCAAGGGCGGAAAAGATAAAAGGATAAATTATTGTTATGTCATGTTTGAAAGCCGAAATTGCGATATGCCAAATAACGGTCGCTCCAATTGCGGAAAAAGTCACTTCATTGGGAATTAAATAGTGCTTGAAATCATAGACAAAAACTATCATCATTAAAGACAAGATGAAGAAGTAATACAAGAAATCAAAAATCCCGAAAACTGGATTCGCATATAACAGAAAAAACAAGAGAAAAAGAGATCCTGTGAAAAACTCAACTAAAGGGTATTGAATCGATATCTTTTTCTTGCACTTGCGACATCTACCTTTTAATAAAAGAAAGCTTATTATCGGAATAAGATCAAAAGAACCGATTGCTTCTTTACAGTGAGGGCAATATGATCGTCCTTTAATAAAATCTTCTCCTTCTTCTAAGCGATAGATCACGCAATTGAGGAAAGATCCGATCAGAGTTCCGAATATAAAGATTAATATAGACATTATTTTCCATTATAATCTAAAGAGATTAAGTTGTCATCTAAAGAAAAGACATCTCGGCCCTGAGATGTCTTTTCTTTGAAATCGATTTCGCGATCAAAAACTACTCAACACTCTAATATGACTACAGATCAGTTCCCGCGGCTGTACATGCAGTAGATTTTCTTCCTGATTTTCCTTTACCGTTAACAATCCAGTATTGACTATCGTTCAATTTGGATGAGACACAATAATCATTCCCCGAGGCAAAACAGGCCACAGTTCCGCCATTAGTAGTCATCTCTGTTTGAAGAGCATCCAACCCATTGGTTGTATCGGCTATCTTAAGACTCGTGCCACTAACACAAAGTTCATTATACTTACCATCTCTTGAGTAAACAATCTCGGCAACGGCTCTTACTTGACCAAGAGCGGATATTATTCTTGAGTCTTGAGCTCTCTCTCTGGCTCCCCTTAAGTTCACCAACACCACTGAAGCCAGAATAGCGATAACCGCCACAACGACTAACAACTCAATAAGTGTAAAACCTTTTTCCTTTTTCATTTTTTTAATTTTAAATTAACGACCTTTTGTTAATTAAATCGTAATCTGATATATCGGCGTGAGAATGGAGATAACCATCAGACCAATCATACCTCCAATAAGAATAATCATCAATGGCTCAAGCAATTTTACCATCCCTTCCAAAGATCTATCTATGTCTCCTTGATAGAAGTTTACAACATTTGACAGTGATGAGTCAACATTTCCAGTCTTCTCTCCGACTATCACCATCTGAAGAAAGAGTGCTGGAAAGAAATCGGGATACTTTGTTAAGGTCGCGCTCATTAACTCACCTCTTCTGACCCCATCTCTTGTCTCATGTATTATCTTTCTGTAAGTATTACTTCCCAAAACTCCCGCCGTAACTTCAAGCGCTTGCACGATTGGGAGACCTCCCGCAATAAGAGTTGAAATATTCTCCGCTATTCTGACCAAGTTTATCTTTTTAATAAATTCCCCGACTATCGGAATTCTTAGTGAAACCGCATCAATCGTCTTCTTGCCGGCTTCAGTTCTGGCAAATCGAATGAAAAAGAATACGCCGGCGGATATTCCAAGAATCGGAACCCACCACCATTTAACAAGGAGCTCTCCGGTCCCCAAAACCACCCGTGTCATCAGGGGAAGATCCATCCCTTCAAAGATATCGCTCAATTTTGGAACAACAAATACCACCAATAATACTAAAATAGCGACAAAGACAAACAGGATGAATCCCGGATAGACTAAAGAAGCGACTATCTTGCTGTTGAAATTATACTCTTGCTCCAAGTGATCGGCTAGATACTCCAATGATTCCGAAAGTCTTCCGGAGACCTCTCCGGATTTTACCATTCCAATATAGAAAGGAGTGAAGAGTTTGGGATAGCCCTCCAATGATTGAGACAAGGTGTTACCACTCTCAACTTTATCTCCAATCTTGTTAATCTGCTCTCTGAATCTGTTCTTTTTTGTCTGCTTGGCGATGGATCTTAAAGATTCCACAATAGGAACGCCGGCTTTAAACATGATGGCGAGTTGTCTTGAAAACAAAACAATATCTTTACTCGTAACTCTTTCAAATATGGCAATTTCTCTGCCATATATCGAAGTCTTCTCTTCTTCAAGAAAAGTTACGTAGATATTGTTTCTTTGCAAGATCTCAACAGCTTCATCTTGAGAGCTGGCTTCAACGCTCCCCGATTGAATCTGTCCGTCACTTGACCTTCCTTGATAATTGAATCTCATATTTAGCTAACCGATTTTTTTAATTCACTTGGACGACGCGAATACATGATCGCATCATCAATTGAAATCTCTCCTTCCTGTATAAGATAAGAGAGGTATTTATTCAAGCTTGTCATTCCTTTTTCAGCCGATGTCTCTATGACAAAATCGAGTTCGTGAACCCTGTTCTCTCTTATTATATTAGCCGTGGCTGACGTAGAGAACATTATCTCGCAAGCCGGTACAAGCCCGCCGTCCTTTCTCGGTATCAATCTCTGTGAGACTATCCCTAAGAGAGATGTGGCCAATTGAGCTCTGATCTGGTTCTGTTGATCTCCGGGAAAAGCGTCGATTATTCTATGAATACTCTCACCAGCGGAATTTGTATGAAGCGTCGAGAAGACTAAATGTCCCGTCTCGGCAGCGGTGATAACGGTTGATATCGTTTCGGAATCTCTCATCTCACCAACCATAATAATGTCTGGATCTTGCCTAAAAACCGATTTAAGAGCCCGGTTGAACGATTCCGTATCATAATGAACTTCTCTCTGCTCTATTATGGATTTGTCATCTTTGAATATATATTCAATTGGATCTTCTATCGTTATCACCCTCTTGAAATCACGATGATTTATCAAGTCAATGAGCGCGGCAAGGGTAGTTGATTTTCCGTGTGAAGACGGTCCTGTTATCAAGACTAGTCCTTGGTTCTGCTCTGTCAACTTTTCCAAAACCGAAGGCAATCGAAGCTCTTTTAAAGTCTTGACCTCGGTGGGAACTATTCTAAGAGAGCAAGAGATATGGCCTCTTTGGAAAAAAGCATTGACTCTTAGTCGGTTTTTGTCTTCAAAGTTGTACGAGAAATCTATCTCCTTTTGCTCAAGAAACTTCTTTCGTTGTTCTTCATTCATCAGAGCCAATACGATTCCCTCACATTCTTGAGGAGTCAGATCTTTAACCCCCGGAGCTTTGTAAAGTTTTCCAACTAATCTTAATGTCGGAGGATGTCCGACTGATAGATGAAGATCGGATGCGTTCTTTCCAATCGCCAAGGTTAACAATTCATTTAATTTTTGTTGGTAATTTATCATCTTTATGCTTCTTCTCCCACTCTTAAGACTTCTTCAACCGATGTTAATCCCCTTAAGACTTTCAAAACTCCGTCTTGCCTTATTGTAATCATCTCTTGTCTTTTGGCCTCTTGCCAAATCTTATCTTCCGTCGGGCCCGCCACAACTATATTGGCAAGCTGATCGGTCATCTGTAATACTTCAAAGAGACCGATTCTTCCTTTATAACCTCTCCAATTGCATTTCTTGCAACCAACCGCTTTATAAACTTCAGAAAAAGATATATCAAGACCTTTTTTGGTACTCTCGGGAAGAGTTGCTATCTCCGCTTCCATCATCTTTTTCGCTTCCCCGCTAACCTTCACTTTCTCTTTACAATGAGAGCAAAGCATTCCGACCAATCGTTGACCGATCGATATACTCAAAGCTGAAGGAATTAAGAAAGCCGGAACTCCCATGTCGATTAACCGAGGGATAACCCCGACCGCATTATTGGTATGAAGTGTTGATAATACAATGTGCCCCGTCAATGCGGCATGAATTGTCAACGTGGCCGTTTCTTCGTCTCGCGCCTCTCCAACCATAACTATATCCGGATCTTGTCTCAAAATGTGTCTCAATCCTTGAGGAAAACCGTAACCTATATCTGGTCTGATTTGAGAATGATTAACTCCTTTTAAAAGGTACTCTATCGGGTCCTCAAGAGTTACAATATTCACCTCCTCCTGATTCAAAATGTTCATTAGTGAATATAGAGTTGTTGTTTTTCCTGATCCTGTCGGCCCCGTGGCTAAAATCAATCCGTGAGGTTTCTTTGTGGCATCCTCCACAATCTTGAGATTCCTTTTCTCAAGCCCAAGATCTTCCAATGTCTGAACTCCTTCTCCTGAAACAAGAACTCTCATTACTACTTTCTCTCCGAGAGACGTGGGGAAAGTTGAAACTCTAAAGTCGATCTCTTTATCATAAACCAAAGTGGAGAATCTTCCGTCTTGAGGAATTCTTGTCTCATCTATCTTTAAGTTTGAAAGAATTTTAATTCTGGCAACGATTGCCGGATGAATCCTACTCGGAAGAAATATTGAAGAATGAAGTATCCCGTCTATTCTAAATCTCACTCTCGACTTGTCCTTAAACGGCTCTATGTGAACGTCCGATGCGGCGCCATCAACCGCATATTTGAGAATAACCGCGACCATCTTTATAACCGGCGCATCTTCGGCTAAAGGTCGAGACCCAACATCTTCGGTAAAAATGGATTCCTCTCTCTCTTCTTTAAGTTCCCCTTCAAGACTTTCAAGAGCGCGAGAGAATTCTTTTTTTAATGTTCGGTACTGTTTTAATATGTTGTTAAAATCAGTAATCGTGATTAAGAATGTTTTGTAAGAGAAGTTGCTTTGTCGCGCCAAGAAATTAAGAAGCTCTTGCGCTTTCAAATCTTCAGGATAAACCATTCCAACTTCTAAAACATTCTCTTCAATCCTTAAAGGAACCATCTTGTAGTATTTCGCCGACTCTTCGGATATGAACTCTAAAGCTTTGAGAGACACCTCTTCAGCTTCGATCTCTTTGAAAGGAACCCCCATTATCTCACTCTTAAGTTGAAAAAGAGCTTTCTCGGGGAAAATCTCTTTCTGGATTATGACCTCCTCTTCTTTTTTGCCCGACGTCTTGATGTCGGACTCAAGAATTACGGCCTCTTTATCCGTAATTATTCCTTTATCAATCAATTTTGATACAAGATCAGCCATTCTATTCTACGATGTTTTCTTCTTCTATTGGTTCTGAATCTTCTCTAAAAACACTCTCTTCTTCCGACTCTGACTCCGACTCCGCTTCTTCTGACTCTGCTCCCTCAGGAAGTTCAAAAAGGTCTTCTCTGCCTCCTTCAGGAAGCTCTCCCGATTCTATGCCGTCCGATTGGAAAGGATTTGGTCTCCCTGGAGTTTGATTAAATGGCGGGATCAGTGAAAAAGTTCTTAATCTGTTGAAATCCTGTAAATCCAAAATTCTGTCTATAGTCGGTTTTATCTCTAAAAAGTTTTCTCTCATCTCCAACGTCACTTCCGGCTCCTTGAATTCCAAGTCAACTCCGATGAAATGTATGAGTCCGGCAAGAGCGATTATGAAAACAGCCAAGTAAACCAATGTCTCTTGTTTCTCTTTTTCTTTTAAAAATTTAATTGCCATATCAGTAAGAGTAGGTTTTTAATTTTAGGGAGAGTAGAAATCGAGCTCCCGAAGACGCCTCGGTCTCTCCGGTATCGTCAGCTCCGGAAGACGGTGATATCGAAGCGCTGACTATATCAAATAATTTTACAGATCTCTCCAATTCTTTTATGAAACCTTTAAGAGAAGAATAACTGCCCCCGACAACCCCCATCTCTATTGTCGTCTCTTTCAAATTCAATCTGTCTGGTGAATCAGATGTTGAAAAAGATCCGATGTTCGACAACTGCAAGCCCGAGTCAACAGCTACTCTCTCAAGATAGTAGATGGTCGAGGGAAGCGCCGGGTCAGAAGGCATTCCCTTTTTGATTTCGTTGAGAATGTTGACATAGGGCATAATTTCATTCTCAGCTTTGATTATCTCTCTTACATGAATATCTTCTCGATTTAATTCTTCTTTCATGACGGCAAGTTTGGCTCTTTCCGCTAAATAACTGTGAAAAAACGGCAACGACACAAACAGAGATATTAATATCGCAAAGAAATATGGTATTAATATGTTCTTGGTCTTAATCATTGTAATTAAAGGTTAAACAACTCTTCGCTAAAGACAATTGTCATCGGGAATGATACTCGACCGTCATCACGTCTTGTAAAACTGTTTATTCCCGAGCTTACAATCATCTTCTCCGAGTCAAAGAGTCTTTTTTGTTGATCAAATGCAACTATGTTAGTGGCAATACCGCTTGTTCTTATCGTTCTTTCGTCAACACTGATTTGAAGATCGGAAAGATAGACTTCCGGATGAATATTCTTTTCTATAACCATAAGCATCGGATCCGGTGATCTCCTTTTTTCTAAAATGAAAACGAAATCACTGGTCCTTTTAAGGTGTCCTTCCATCTCTTTTTCAAGCAAAAGTATTTCGGGGCTTTTCTTCGCTTCTATTTGACTTTTAATATCGTCTATCTTCTGCGTAGCCCTCCACGTAAGAAGGAGGAAAGTAACAGTTGATATGATAGCCAAAAAAAGAAGAGAAAGTCCGACATACCAAGCTATAGTTGCAACGGAAAAGACTTTCTCTTCTCTTTTCTTTGGTATTATTTCTATTGCCATCTCTTTTATTTTTTATTCTCAATATATCTAAGAGCTAAGCCGACGGCTACCGAATATCTTGGACTCATCTCTTTGATGACCGACTCAAGAATCGGAGGATAAACAATGTTAAGGAAAGGATTCGCTATCTCGGTCTCTTTTTGAGTCTGTTCTTTTAAAAACTCCGCGAGACCCGACATTTGAGCTGCTCCACCTCCGACGATAACTTTGTCTATCTCCTTCTTCTCGTTTCTGAAATAGTTGTCGGAAACTTGTTTCGATTCCGAGGCGAGCCCGCTAAACCTTAGCCTTAAAAACGATCCTATCTTCTGATCATCGATGCCTTTGTCTTTAATCAATTCTTCAGCTTCATTATAATCAATCTCCAAGTTATCAGCAAGCTCTTTTACTATCTCTCCCACGGCAAAGTCTATACTGTAAGTTGATCGAACAATCCCACTCTTAACAATAGTGATCGTTGTGCTTTGAACTCCGAGATCTATAAGTTGAATCGTCTTATTAATATCTTCTTTTCCAATCACGGCTCGAGCTAAACTAAAAACCTCGGCTTCTATCGCCGCGACTTTAATTCCGGCCATCTCAGCCACTTTTTGATACTTTAATATAGTCTTGTTCGGAACAGCAACCAAAAGAATTTTAAGCTCTTTTTTCTTGTTATCTTTCCCAACAGCTTGATCGTTATCAATCAAAGACCAATCAAGAGTCATCTCTTGAAGCGGTAACGGAATATGCTGACGGGCTTCAAAGCGAACCACGGAAGCTATCTCTTCTTTGGGCATCGGCGGAGTGGTAAAGACTGTAAAAAAACTCATAAAGTCGGGAATTGAGAATATCGCTTCTTTGGTTCCAATCTTTGTTTCGTTGAGAATATCCTTAATACTGTCGGCTACTTCACGATCCGAAGCAAAGAAAGCTTTCTTTCTGATCCCACCTTCTAAGTCTTTCTTGTCAATCTTATTAATTCTTTCGCCATAATTTTGAAGAATAGTTCCTTTCTTTGAATAAGACAGCTCAACAGCTTTGACCGAGGATGTTCCTATGTCTATGCCGAGATGTTTTTCACTCTTACGAAAAAAAGGTATTTTGAACATTTGATTTTCTTCTTTCTAAAAGACTAACTTATTTTAGCACACCTTACAATGATTTAAAGGGCGGTGGGGGTGAGATTCGAACTCACGGTACCGTCACCGGCACAACAGTTTTCAAGACTGCCACCTTCAACCGCTCGGTCACCCCACCCTAAGAGTTTTATAGCATAAAGAAAGTTTCTTAAAAAGAGGTCTTTGAATTAATCTTAATTGAATCTTTAGAAATGCTTTTGAAGACACAAAACCCATAATCAATTTCAAGAGATTCTCATTCTAAACGATCTGACACAATTCTCAACACTAAAGCAGAATATTATCAATTATACAGCTTTATCGGAAGAACTTAAAACCCATAATCTTATTATAAGAAACTCACTCTTTGAAACATTTTTGAAAAAGTGTTTTAAATCAATCCATGTCAGCCAAATACTTATCTTTGGTTTGAGCATAGAGTGTTTGGATTTCAGAGGTTGTTAAAGCGCGAGAGTAGATACGGATATCGTCAATAAGGCCGTTGAATTTATAAATAGAACAATTATTGTTTTCACATCCTATTCTGGCATAATTTGTCGGCCATCTTGTTGATCCCGTCCATCCAACAAACTCAGTGACCCTCATTAATTCACCATCTATATACATTCTTCGATCAATTCCATCGAAAGAAACTAAAATATGATGCCACTCATCATCATGTAGGCTCTTGATTACGGTTATACTTGGTATAGAAGACCCATCATCCATTCTAAAAGCAAGGTTGCCGGAGGAAGTTAAGTATACGGTTAAGCCATAAGTAATGCTTACTATTCCGTTCATACTCATCTCTTGACCTAATCCTGGAGTTTTAATCCAAACACCGATTGAAAAAATATGCAATGGAAAATAATCATCACCTGTGCCAATGTTTATATATGAGTTTGAAAAGCTTCCCGCTTGCCCCTGTCCCATCCTTCCATCCACCCATTCTACATTAAAAAGGCTTCCATGATTATTATATCCACTGACATCCTCTGCATTTCCATCTAACTTCCACCAACCAATAATGTCGGCTCCCAATAATCGATGAGTGGATGCCTCAAATTGCATAATATTTGAGATTCTTGCACTTCCCTTTACTTCCCTAAGATTAGAAAAAACAATACTGGCTAAGAGGCCCAAAACCGCTACTACAACCAAAAGCTCTACTAATGTGAAGGCCTTCTTGTCCATATCAAAGATCTATAGCTTTAAAGAATAAAACATTATTGATTCCATAGCATTGAACATTCTGGAGTAAATCATTATTTCAGAATAAAGTATATCGCCAGAACCTTTGATCCTTAAATAATCATCGTCAAATGATCTCAAGGGAGTATCTGTCGTTCGACTACCAATCAAGCTACCATTGATGTATATGAAATAACCCGTATTTTCACTCCAAGTTATTAACAGATGGTTCCAATTTTTCTCAATGAAGTTGGGCTCATTGTAGTTGAAAGTATAATGATTATACCCCGTTCCATCTGGTGTACTCCAATGAAACCCAACCACTCTCTCTGGGTAACTCAAATTAGTTTGCATATTCAAAGAATTGGATCCACTATAGGCGTTAGCAGTACTTATCCATATATCATTCCTATCGTAAGGGTATCCCGATGGAATTTTAAACCAAAAGGCAAGCGTACCAGCCTCGTGACTCACATTTTGGAGAGGAATATGGATTTCCCCATATTGTATATTTCCGTTAAGTTGTAAGCTGTAACCTCGGCCTTCGGGGGTATCATTTACAAATATGGGGCTACCCGATCCAGAATAGATGGCATGATTATTATAACCAGAAATATCATTGAGGCTTTCGTCAAACTTCCACCAACCTACCAAGTCAGCTCCCAAGAGATTGTGCATGTTTGATTGAAAGGAGAGAGCGTTGGATATCTTGGCTTGTTCTCTGGCTCCTGTCAGATTGGAGAAGACTATGCTGGCTAAAAGGGCTAAGACTGCTACTACTACAAGTAGTTCTACAAGGGTGAAGGCTTTGTGAGGATATGATAGTCTGAAACGGTCTTTACGGAGAGTCATTGAATGTTTGGTTGATGTTTTCGGTTTGATTATAGGATGAGGAGATTTTATGGTAAAGACTGTTAGTTGTTTTTTGAAAAATTGGCGGTGTGTATTGGACGAAGTTCGAATGTATTTCGGACAAAATCCGCAGGATTTTGACGAATGATACTTGCGCCTCGCACGCTCCCTTCGGTCGCGATCCCAAAACCAAAAATTTCCTTA
>CAZPFW010000007.1:0-24246 GCA_964586065.1 uncultured Candidatus Saccharibacteria bacterium
GCATCTTCTCTGCCAAAGTTTTCATTATTCATCTTGACTGGGATATTAATAAAATTCCCACTCCCATTAAAACTCATCGCCTTACCGCTTGTCCCAGGAACACCGTCCACTAAAGTAGGACAAGATGTACAACTTCCATTGTTACCGTAGCCTGATAAGTCTTTGTATCTGTTGTCTTCATCATCAAAGTTCCACCAACCTACTAAGTCAGCTCCCAAGAGATTGTGCATGTTTGATTGAAAGGAGAGAGCGTTGGATATCTTGGCTTGTTCTCTGGCTCCTGTCAGATTGGAGAAGACTATGCTGGCTAAAAGGGCTAAGACTGCTACTACAACAAGCAGTTCTACAAGGGTGAAGGCAGATGATTGATCTTTAATAGGGTTAAACAATCGTTTTCTACGACTACCTTTCAAAGATTTCGTTTATTTTTTGTCGAGTTAACGATCCCACAAAACCAGTACCCTTTGACAAATTAAGTGGATCCAACACTTCGGAGAAATATTCTTCTTGAAAACGAACAACGGCATTGTAAGTCATCGGTCCAAACCAACCGGATACGATTCCCTCCGGATAGATAGTCTTACCTTGATTCTTGAGAGCCAATTGGAGACACCTCACATCGTTTCCGCTGTCGCCTTGATTCAAATCTGTCATTAATCTACAACCCTTCATCTCTTCAGATTCTTTTTCATTTAACAAAAGATTTTTAAGCTTTGTTTCCAATTGAGCTATTCTCAATTTAATCTCTTCTATTCTGTTCATTATCTGATCGTTTACCGTTGTTGTTTCTTTCATAAGAGCAAAAAGTGAGAGATTGTTAACTTCAACAAAAACCATTCTATTCTTCTTGTCAATTTTTGAATCTAATGGAATCCATTCCATCTTTTCAGCGTCCCATTTATAAATTCTTAAGAAGTCTTCTTCGGATTCGCTCACCCAGCTTCTAAGATAATTAAAGTAGATTATCGCCGTATTATTCAATTTAGTCACTTCTTTATCTCCTACAAAAAGAGAAAAGTCGGCGATAGTCCCATTTAAAAGAGTACTTCTTATTAATGGATTATCTTCTAATAATTTTTCAATCTCTTCATCGTTCAAGATTCTGACTTTAGCGATTCCGGTCTCTCCGACACATTGAGATGAGAAAGATATTCTGGCATAACCTCCGTTCTCAAACTCTTCCGATATCTCTCCACCCCAAGCTTTGTAGATATACCCTTGACCCACGCTTTTACCGGTTGGAATCTTAATTGAAGAAGAGCGCTTAACCGCCTCTCCTGATTCGGTTTTTTCACTAACTTCGATACTTTTTAACACTACAAGTTGAGAACCGTCAGAGATTAAAAAAGCTCTAAAAAGAAGTGATTCGCTGTCGATGGGAAAAGATTCTATATTGTCATTGATTTCAGAAGCTGTTGTTGCTTGATTTTCAGTTTCGTCCGAGACAATCCAATCATTATCAAAATAGTACCAAGTTGCACCATCGTCATTGCTAAGTTGATACTTTATCTCTCCCCCATTTTTCGCCGCATCTTCTGTGAATGATGCCAAAGAAGACAAGTTGATCGGACTCTTAGATTCAATTGATGGACTATTGTTTGGAAAAGCCAAATTCGTTGATCCGACAGATACTTCCGGTTCGTTTTCAACATATTTTCTTACAAAGATTGATCCGTATTGAGAATGCCCACCATCACGATGTTCCGCCCTTAATCCAACTCCCCCTTTTAAAAATGGTTGGTTCCCGTCGGGATCGGGAGAGAACACATCGGAGTAAGATCCTTGAAATTCACCATCTAAGTAAACCTCTATATCAACTTTATCAACCGTTTTTCCCTCAATTGTTTCTTCACCGTTTAAAAACTTTATCGTCAGTTTATACCATTCATTAAAATTTATAACCTTTGTTGCAGAGAAAACGGTACTTCCTCCGGTGTTTTTATATATATAAAATGCTTTCAGGTCTTGATAAAAGTTAACAAAATAATGTTTATTATCATCATGAAGCCTACCGACTACCCCGATACAACCGCTATCAATGAATTTAACATAAGTCTCGACAATATAATCACCCCCTTCAAAGCCTTTGCCGTTTATAATCTTTGTTTCATGTTGTTTAAGATTAGGCTGAAGAAGATAACCGGTATTTCCGTCAGGTCTCTCCGCTTCAATGACATCCCAACTGCCGTCCAACCCGCTCCAAAGATTGTCATTGGGAAAAACAAACATAGTTCTTCCCAAAGAAAGATCTGCGACTCTTACATTTATTTCCGATTTGTCGGGTATATAACAATAAGTCAAATAAAGCGTTTCGTCATAAAAATCGGTATTTTCAAATATATGTTGAAAAGCGCAAGCCGAATGATGCGTTAGTACCGGATTATTGAAGACTCTTTCAAAAGGTCCTAAAGGAGTGGGTCCTTCAAATGCTTCTGATTGCCAACTTCCCCCAATGCTCTCGGTCATTAAGAAATAAGTGTTGTCGTAATAGATCACTTGAGGTGCGGCCAATGTTGGATCGGATTCCAATAAAATTATATCATCCGCCGTGTCCAAATCCTCTACATTATCCGCCTCTCTCGCTTTAATATAGTTTTTACCACCCCTTGAAGTGAACCAATAAAGATAATATTTCTGACTGTCATTATCATAGAATAGTGTTGGATTTCCATTAGAATCACTGTCTTCTTTTACCAATGGCTTCACATATTCAAAATTTATTCCGTCAGTGCTTTTTCTCAAATGAACCGAAGCAAGCCCTATTCCGAAATTTTCCGTATATACCATATAGATGGTGGAGTCCGATTCAATAACATACGGCCATCTTCCATCCTTAAATAAAGGATTTTCGGAATATTTCTCCCAATTTTTAAGATCATTGCTTCTTGCAAGTCCCACATAATGATAAGTCAGTTCTCCTTCCTTTCTTTTCTCTTCCGAACAATAATAACCCCAATATCTATAACCTCCAACATTTCTCTCTATAATGCTAAACGTATGAGGTCCCGTTCCTTCCCATTCACCTCCATCTCCTCCGGCCGGTAACTTGGATTCTTCGATCGGCTCACTTAAATCAAAATAACCTTTATTTATTTCAGGGGAAGAGAAATCATCAAAGAAGTCAAAAACTTCTTTACCGTTTGATTGAGATTCTGCGTCTTCGTTTCCATAATAGACATACAGATTTCTCGCTTCAAGTTGCGACAACTTAACCCAGATAATCGCTTTCTCGTTAACGGGATCGTAGAATTCTATATAATAAGGAAGAGAAGTGATGCCGTCATCTTTGGTAATTATTATATCGGATCCGTCATTTTTCGCTTTTGAGAAATCAAAATTGGAGTCGTTTAATTCTATCTTCGTTTGATAATCAAGAATGGAATCGCCTGTTGTACCTCCCTTAATAGATCCGGTGGTTGTTTCAATAGTGATTGAAATAACACTTCTATAAGTCCATTTGTTATCGTACCAATCCGGATCTCCCGTTATCTTTAGAGCTGCCCCTTCACCCGGAATTATCTCTATCTTGCCTTTGTCAAAAATAAAATCCCTCTCGTCGATGAAATCCCAATGCTTAGTTGAAGCATCTGTTAATTGTAAATTCAATATTAAAAAAGAGGTAATTAAAACAAGGACTATTCCTTTTTTTGAATTTTTAAATAATGTTTTTCTTTTTTTATAAAATAATGATTTCTTCATGTCTTTAAGATAATTCATATAATTTCTAAAAAACTATCAATACTGTTTACAGTATTGTTTTGAGTTTATACCAAAAC
Organism: uncultured Candidatus Saccharibacteria bacterium; assembly: GCA_964586065.1. Taxonomy (GTDB): domain Bacteria; phylum Patescibacteriota; class Minisyncoccia; order Minisyncoccales; family CSSED10-335; genus CAZPFW01. Next base: position 3,777 of record CAZPFW010000007.1, read on the forward strand.
TCTTCCCTACCTTAGTTTAACTTAAAGAGAAAGTTTGTACAGTCTTTTAAAAATACCGAGAGATCAAATGATCAGACTTCTCTAAAACGACTTTCAAGATTTGATTTTAAATAAAGTACCAACGAGTTCAACCGCGCTTTGCGCGGTCAATTGGTTAGGTGAAATCTCTGAAAATTCAATGCTTGGTGCCCCGCGCAGGACTCGAACCTGCAACCAATAGCTTAAAAGGCTACTGCTCTACCATTGAGCTAGCGGAGCTCATGCGAAGGGTTACAATCCTTCGCCTGCCATACTCTTTAATATCTCTTTTTGTTTTTTTGTCAACTTTTCGGGAAGAGATATCTCCATTTTTAGAAAAAGGTTACCTCTTCCAAAACCAGAAAATCGGGTTATGCCTTTCCCGGAAATCCTGACGATTTTTCCGGAATGTGTCCCGGCCGGAACTTTAACGCTTAGCTTCTTGCCTTCGATATCTTTCACCAAAACTTCTCCTCCCAAGACTGCTGTTGAATAAGGAACAAAGATAGTGGCAAAGAGATCGTCTCCTTTTCTTTGAAAGAAAGATTGTTTTTTAATGAGAATTCTGACGTAAAGGTCCCCCGATCGACCGCCTCTTTTCCCGACATCACCTCTGCCGGGAACTTTCAATATCTGGTTGCTGTCCACTCCGGCCGGAACCTCAACAAATATCTCTTCGTTCTTCTTAACTCTACCCTCTCCCCTGCAAACATTACAGGGTTTCTCCGGTTTTTGACCGTCTCCCTCACATTCCGGACAAACAGCTTCAGCTGTAAATGCTCCAAATATTGTCTTTTTAACTTCTTGTACAACTCCTGTTCCTCTGCAAGAAACACACTCATTCTTTGCGGTACCCGGCTCGGCACCTTCACCGCTGCACCTTTCACACTTAACGAACTTATTGATGTTAAACTTATGACTCTGCTTTTTGAGAGTATCCTCTAGATTCATCTCTATACTCACCTCAATGTCATTACCCCTTCTCGGGTCTCTTCTTCTTCCGGATCTTCGTGAAGTAAATGCTTCTTCAAATAGGTCGCCCAAATCTTCCACATTGAAGCTGAATCCTGATTGTCCAAAATCAAACCCTTGAGTAAAGTCAAAGCCTTGAGATGAAAAGCCGTCATCAACCCTTCCAAACCTATCATACTGACTCTTCTTGTTGTCATCGGACAAGACTTGGTAAGCCTCATTGACTTCTTTGAATTTATCCTCATCCCCTCCTTTCTTATCGGGGTGATACTTATGGGCTAATTTTCTGTAGGCTTTTTTAATCTCCTCTTTGGTGGCATTCTTGGAAACGCCAAGTATCCCGTAATAGTCCTTCATGTTCTTAGTTTGAAGTCTTAACTCTTATCTTCTTCCTTATACTCCCCCTCTTCAACATCTTCCTTCTCTTTTTCTTGATTGTTCTCGGGTGTTTCTTGTTCTTTGTAGGCTTGTGTTCCGATTTTCTGTAAGGCTGAAGAAAGTTCGGATGTCTTTGTCTTTATCTCTTCCATATTATCACCATCTTTTACCTTCTTCAACTCTTCCGCTTTCTCTTCAGCCTCCTTCTTAAGCGATTCTTCAATCTTATCTCCAAGATCGGCAATGGTTTTCTCAAAGAGGTATAGTGCATTCTCCGCTGAATTCTTCAATTCAATCAATTCTTGTTTTTTCTTGTCTTCTTCCGCATGAGCTTCAGCATCTCTTTTCATCTTCTCTATCTCTTCTTTTGAGATGTTGCCGGCTGATTCAATTCTGATTGATTGAGATTTTCCGGTCGCCTTGTCTTTTGCGGAAACATTCAATATTCCATTGGCATCAATATCAAAAGTCACTTCAATCTGCGGCGTTCCTTTCGGTGCCGGCGGTATTCCGTCAAGAATAAATCTTCCGAGTGTCTTATTGTCTTGAGCCATCGGTCTTTCTCCTTGTAAGACATGAATCTCAACCGATGGTTGGTTATCGGCGGCGGTGGAGAATGTTTGTGTCTTTGATGTGGGAATAGTCGTATTCTTTGACAAAAGAATCGTATTAACCTTACCAAATGTTTCAATTCCTAAAGAGAGTGGCGTTACATCTAAAAGAAGAACGTCTTTAACATCTCCTTGTAAAATTCCGGCCTCGATTGCGGCACCAATAGCGACTACTTCATCCGGGTTAATCTCTCTGTTAGGTTCTCTATTAAATAAATTTTTAATATCTTCTTGAATCTTGGGCATTCTGGTCTGACCTCCAACTAAAACAACCGCCTCTATATCCGATGGCTGAAACTTGGCATCTTTTAACACGCTCTCTACAATCTTCATTGATCGATCGATGAAGTTTTTTGTCAGGTCTTCCAACTTTGCCCTGGTAAGTTTGAGATAGAGGTGCTTGGGTCCTTCGGCATCCGATGTGATAAATGGAATATTTATCTCCGTCTCTAATGAACTTGATAACTCTATCTTCGCCTTTTCGGCGGACTCTTTGAGTCTTTGAAGAGCTAATTTATCTTTTTTAAGATCAACTCCTTGATCCCTCTTGAACTCATCAGCCATCCAATCGACTATCGCATTATCAAGATCCTCTCCTCCCAAATGCGTATCTCCTCCAGTCGCCTTAACTTCAACCGTATCTTCTCCGATATCAAGAACCGAAACGTCAAAAGTTCCTCCGCCAAAATCGTAAACGACCACTTGCTGATCACTCTTTTTGGTAAGTCCGTAAGCTAATGCCGCTGCGGTCGGCTCGTTGATGACTCTTCTGACGTTAAGTCCCGCGATCTCTCCGGCAATCTTGGTTTCTTTCCTTTGTGCGTCATCAAAATAGGCGGGGCAAGTAATAATTGCATCGGTGATCTTTTCTCCAATCTTATCTTCAACGTCTTTTTTAAGTTTTTGTAAGATCATTGCGGAAATTTCAGCCGGTTTATACCATTTATCACCCATCTTAACTTCGATTCCTCCATCAGAAGCTTCTCTTATCGTATAAGGAAGATTCTCTTTACTCTCTTGAATCCTGACATCGGAATACTTCTTGCCGATCAATCTCTTTGCGGCAAATATGGTGTTCTCCGCGTTGGTTATCTGTTGTCTTCGAGCAACCACACCAACTATTCTCTCTCCCGATTTAGTAAGAGCAACAACTGAAGGAGTTGTTCGTCCACCTTCACTGTTTTCAATTATTTTCGGCTCTCCGCCCTCTATAATGGCTGTTGCGGAAAAAGTCGTCCCAAGGTCTATTCCAAGTATCTTTCCCATATTCTTTTTTTTAATTTATTTTATAACTTTTACTTTTGTGGCTCTGATTACTCGGCCATCTCTTAAATATCCTTTTGAAATCTCTTCCGTAACGATCCCACTTTCACCGTTACTTTCGGTTAATTCAACCGCTTCATGAAAATTAGGATCAAATGGCTTACCCAATGATTCCATCTTCTCTACACCCATCTTCTTAATCAAATTAATCAAATTATCTTTAATTCTAAGAAACCCTTTCACCAAGTCATTTTTCTCAATGTCATCTTTTGAGATTTCCTTCTCGGCATTGTCAAAGCTATCAACTATTGAAATGAAATTCAAAATAATCTCATCTTCCCTGTAATCAATTATTCTTGAAATCCTTTCGCTCTCTTCTTTCTTATAATTTGCATAATCCGCTTTTGCTCTCTTCCATCCGTTGAGATATTCATCTTTCTCTTTCTTACACTCTGCCAATTCTTTTTCTAATCTTTTAATTTCTTTTTCCATTTTTTGTCTTCATTTAATATTTTTACAATCGAATCAAGTAACGATATGTTTTTGTCATAAGCCATTCTTTTTGGCCCTAAAATCGCCAAAATTCCTTCTCTGTCCTCAAAAAAAAGGCATTTGGATATGATTATGCTGAAATCTTCCGATTTTGATATGGGGGCTTCATTCCCGATGTATATCCGAACCGACTCGCAACTTAAGTCAAAATCATCGATACTGTCTTCAAAGTAATCGATCATTGAGAAAAAATCTCTGACTTTATTGGCGTCTGAAAATTCAGGATCTCCGAGCGTCCTGTTCCATCCGTCTTTCACAAAAAACTCTGTCCCAAAAAGATAAGAAACTGCGAGTCCGGAAGAAAAGAGAGATAACAATCTGCTTGATTCTACAAGAAGAGTGAAATAGTCTTCAACTTCTTGTCTCATCTTATTTATCTGAACCAATAGTTCCTTATTAAGAATCTTCTCTGCTTTTTCCAAGTTATTGACGAAAAATCTATAACCTTTATCGGTTGGAACGCGTCCTGCAGACGTATAGGGTTGATGCAGATGGCCAGTCTCGGTCAATCTTTGCATTTCAGCTCTTATTGTCGCCGTGGAAAAGGGCAAACGAAATCTCTTCTTAAGGTACTCCGAGCTTATGGGTTCAGCTAAATCTATATGGCTCTCGACCACTCTGTTTAAAATCTCTTCCTGTCTGACTGTAATATCTGTAACCGATAAACTCATGATGTCTGATTATATCAGATGGGAATTAGCAGTCAAGCTCTTTGAGTGCTAAAAATAAGCGGACCTTTCTCTTTTTGAGAGATTGATCCGCCTCTGTTTGCGCTAATGCAAACTAAAATTGAATAGTCCTTTGTACCTCTCTTAATCTCACCTTAAGTCTTGATAAATGAAACTGATAACACTTCTTCCTTTCTTCTGTGATTCCGTCTTCTGACAGCTTATCTTCCAATGAAGATATGTTTGAGATCAACAAATCATACTTTTCCATATTCTTTCGAAAATTATCACATCCGACTTGAGGAAACCCGATTTCTTCTACAAAATAGACCATTCTTTATCACCTCCTTTTAAAAGAGCTAAACCCGCCTTTTTATCGGCGGGCTTTCTGTTTGATTCTTTTATTCTTTCGTTACTTTAAAGACCCAGCCGATCATCTCGTCTGATGACGAGCTTACCAAAAAGAATGGCGACTGTGTTGATCTTTTTCATAACAATCATCATTGTAGTAAAAGAGAGAAAAAAGTCAAGAAGTTATCTGATAATAATTCATTTTAAAAGCAATTTCTGCTAAAATGGACAAAGGTAATAAAAAAGAAGAAATGAACAATAAAACAGCAAACATCGTGGCAGCAATTCTTTTCTCGTTGATGACAGTTCTGTCTGTCTTCAGTATGAAAAACGATTCTTTGACATTTGATGAATTAGCTCATATACCGGCCGGGTACTCTTATGTTAAATATCAAGATTACAGGGTAAATCCGGAACACCCTCCGTTGATTAAATCTTTGTCGGGAATCCCCCTATTGTTTAAAGATCTCAACTTCCCGGTATTTAGTGAGAATTGGAAACAGTCTCAACCTCCCGCCTGGTGGGTCCAATTTGATCTTGGTAATGAATTCGTTTACCAATCCGGAAACAACCCTAAAGAAATCATATTCTATTCAAGATTACCGATGATACTGATTCTGTTATTACTCGGAATCGTCACTTTCAATTGGGCCAGAAAAATCGGTGGCAATGAAGCGGCGATCGGAGTTGCCGCACTTTTTTCATTTTCACCAACTCTAATTGCTCACGGAAGATTGGTGACAACGGATGTCGGAGCCGCTCTTGGGGTAGTCTTGGCCACCCTCTTTTGGATAAAATTTCTTAAGAATCCAAAATTTCAAAATGTAATCCTTGCAGGACTTTCGTTTGGTATCGCTATGCTAATGAAGTTTTCTTTAGCGCTGTTAATTCCCTTCTTTGTAATACTGTCGTTTGTCTACCCTCTCCTATTTAAGGAAGAGAAATTGAAAAACTTGGTTAAATACCTTGCCCTTTCACTGATTGCGGGGATAATCGGAATGCTTTTCGTTGTTTGGCCAACTTGTGCTCTGTTTGTCAAAAATTATCCGATAGATCATCAGATAAGAGACACCATTGCGGATCTGTCGCCAAATCAGATCCCGATCTTGAAAAACTTAACCATATCGATGGCTCATAACGAACTGTTGAGACCGATGGCTCAATACTTTAGAGGTGTTCTTATGGCAACTCAAAGAACAGTCTTTGGAAATACGGTATTTTTTCTCGGAGAGATGTCCGCCAAAGGTTGGTGGTATTATTTTCCAATAATATATTTTCTTAAAGAGCCGATTGCACTTCATATTCTTACAATTATGGCAATCATCGGAGCGATCACTTTTTTCTTGAAAAAGAATGAAAAGATAAAAGAGACACTTAAAAAGAGTTTTACCCTTTTATCTTTTATCTTGTTCATCGCAATCTATTGGGTAGCCGCCATCGGAGGAAATTTAAACATAGGAGTAAGACATCTGATCCCGACTCTTCCGTTTCTCTTCATACTTGTCGCTATGGGCATTAAAAGCTTGATATTAAGATCAAGCGGCAAGAAAAGAATCATTATCACATCATCAGTCGGAGTATTGTTGCTTTGTTACGTAGTTTCTTCACTGACCGTTTATCCTCATTACATCTCTTATTACAATTATTTGGGAGGCGGTGCGAACCGTGGCTATCTTTCGGCCGTTGATTCAAATTATGATTGGGGGCAAGACTTTTATCGCCTTAATCAGATAATTGAAGAAAAAGAGATTGATGAGATTCACTTGGACTATTTTGGCGGAGAAGATCCTAATTATTGGTTAAAAGACAAGTATATTCCACTTAATCCAAAAGATGACGATTTCGATCACGAGACAATAAAAGGATGGATTGCGATTTCAACTAATGAGCTTATGGGTGGCTTGGGCGATCCGGTTCCCGGATTTGATCAACAAGTTGGGTATTATAAATGGATAGAAGAGCATGAATTAGTCGGCAGAGCCGGAAAATCGATTCTGCTCTTTTATGCGAAGTGATTATCTGTATTTGAAATAGACTCTATCTTCGAAGCGAAGATCAATGTAATCCAAGAGCTCTCTTTTTTCAACCGGGATCTTTTCTTGAAACGCCAATCTTAATTTCTGAGCTTGTAAAGAAACGCTCTCTTCAGTTATCGTTTTAATGAAGTAATTATCTTTTGTTATCGCTTCAATGTTCAATTTGACTATCCTAAATCCAACTATTTCAACCAAATCTTTAACATCTTTCCAAAACTCTAAAACAAAGCTTAGATATTTTTCCGACAATACATTGTCTGAGATCAAAGCCTCTTTCTCTTCTTGAATCACAACAAAACCAAAAGGTCTTTCAGCTGTTTCAAAGATAACCCCCTCTTTATCCAAAAAAAAGCATTCTTCATTACACCACACAGCGATCGGCTTTCTCTCCTTAACCTCGATCTCTATTGAATTAGGTATCAAACGTTTGATTTTCAAATTCCCTATTTTTGGAAATTCTTTAGTCAAGCTGTCACTTAATCTCTTTGATGAAATAAAGAATATCGATTTGGAATCAAAAGATAAAATGGTTGAATTAATCTCTTTAGTCGCCACTTCTAAAATTTCTTCGGACGAAATTTTCTCATTTCCCAATATTAAAATCTCTTTTACTTCAAACAGAGGACTGAATATGATTAGATATAAGAGGAACAGGATGAAAATAATGATTAAGATCAAAAACCAAAACCATCTTTTCTTGTAGACTGGTTTTACGACTTTCTTCTTGTATGATTTACGGTAACTCTTTTTTACCATTATCTTCTTATCCTTTCATAACAATAAGTAAACCAATATTTTTTAGAAAGAGGTAAATCTCTTGTCTTTGCGTAGTTTATCTCTTTTCCTCCAAACCCTTTTTTAAAAAGAGTCAATCCCGCCCATCTGTCTTTTGGGTCGTTGGAAGAAGCGATGGCCCAAAGATTGTAGCTTGAACAACCTCTTCTTTTTGCTTCTTTTATCACCTCCCATTGAAGCAGATGCGGAATCGATGTTTTTGATGAATCATTAATTGAAGCGCCGTGATGATAAAAAGCTTTACCTTCCCAAAAAATTATAAAAGCCGCCGCGATACACTTGTTTTTACGCCAGCCCAACAAAATAACCGCTTGATCGTCTTTTGAAAAAGTATCAAGTTCTTTCTTAAAATAATCGTAAGAGAAATGATTAAATCCGTGTCGCAGAGCGGTTTCTTGATGTATCTTGTAAAATTCATCAAGTGATGAAATATCAGAAGAGATCGTTATATGAATATCGCTGTCTTCAATGCTCTTTCTGATCAAATAACGAGTACTCTTTCTCATTTTTGATAAGATCAGGTCATCGGAAATCGAAAGGTCCAATTCTAAACTTTTTGTCGGATAAACCGAAGATGATGATTCCTTATAACCTAATTCATCCAAGAGTCGGTCTTCGAGAGTTTCGGCCTCAAAAATCGGTGCCATTCTTATAAAAGAAACTTTCTCTTTTTTTGCTATGGAGTGGATTTCATCCATCGCCTTTCTAAAACACCCAATGTTCAAAGATGTCGGAGAGTGAGATAGTAAAAGAAAATCTCCTTTCTTTGACTCCACCTTTGTCACCAAGAAAAGCGCTTCAATTTTGCCATCTCTTAAGATGGATCTTCTCCAAATCTTATCTCCTAAATCTTCTCTGAAAGAGCCCCAGTTCCATGAGCTAAGAAATGTTCTTCTCTCGAATTTCAATAAAAAATTCTCCCATTCGGCTTTTTCAATAAGATTTGAAATTGTCATCATGTTATTTCCCGAACAATCTCTTCCATCTTCAATGATCGAGAACCTTTTACTAAAATCAAATCACCCGGTTTTGCAATGCTTTTAATTTTCCCAATCACTTTGGATGTAGATTTAAAATGACTGACGTCCGACAGATTCATGCCTTTACTTAACGCAGCATTTTTAATCTCTTCTGACTGGTCGCCAACAGTTATCAAAACATCACATACTTGAGAGACGATCTCACCAATCTTTCTGTGAGCCGACAAAGATTCGGATCCCAATTCTCTCATATCTCCCAAAACAGCGATCTTTCGTTCAACCGGCAAATCTTTTATCGTTTCAAGAGCCGACTCAACGGAAGCCGGAGAAGAGTTATAAGTGTCATTTAAAACAAGATAATCTTGAGTCTCTATAAGGTTCATTCTTCCTTCTTCCGGCTTGAGATCTCTGAATATGTCTGCTATCCGACCCAAGTCCAATTCAGCTGCAATACCGGCCGCGAGAGCCGCTGCTACAGAATAAGCGAATGGTTTTCCAATACAATAAGGAAGATGTATTCTTTGAGATATGTTGTTGTAAGCTAATTCAAAACTTGACCCGTAAGGGATTTTTTTACCCGAGGAAACTTTAGTCTCTATATTGAATTCGCTGATTATAACATCGGCTTCCTTTCCGAAACCAAAATAGATCGGCTTCGCTTTTGTTTTTTTTCCTATCGCCCTGACGCTGATATCATCATAATTCAGTATCACAAATCCTTCCGGTTTTGTATTCTCTACTATCTCTGCTTTCTCGTTTATCAGATCTTCTATCCCCTTGTAATTTTGGATATGAACCGGAACGTCGCCGATTCGAGTCACAACACTTATATCCGGACTGACTAAACTAGTTAAATAAGAGATATCTCCGGGTTTGTCAGCTCCCATTTCGGTTATCACTATCTCGGGATAATTTCTTTTCTTTTTAAAAATAAGAACAACTCCAGCAAAGATTATCTTAACCCACTCACTAAAGCTTCCCTCCCCCCCCTTATCTACTCCGATAAAAGTGAGAGGAACTCCGAATTCTGTATTTAAGTTTCCGGATTTACCCCAAATCGTAAAATATCTTTCAAAGAGAAGAGCGATCGCATTTTTGGTAGAAGTCTTTCCAACACTTCCGGTTATAGCAATCACCTTCGGTTTATACTTACCGACTATCTTCTTGGTAAGAACTCCCAATATCTTTTGAAGGATTCCTCTTTTCATCTCTTTATCTCCTTCTTACCAACATACTCCACCAAAGCATCTGGGACTTTAACGCTTCCATCTTCTCTTTGATAATTCTCAATTATCGCGATCAGGATTCTTCCAATAGCTATCGCTGTTCCATTGAGCATATGAACGAAATCATTTTGACCCTCTTTGTCTCTATATCTGATGTTTAATCTCCTTGACTGAAAGTCGGTACAATTTGATGTCGAGTGCGTCTCGCGATACTGTCCCTGTCCCGGCATCCAGGCTTCAATGTCATATTTTGAAGCCGCCGGCATTCCCAAATCTCCGGTACAAATATCGATCACTCTGTAAGGAAGCCCGAGTTTTCTCATCAAATCTTCTTCTATTGACAAGAGTAATTGATGCTCTTCTTTTGACTTGTCGGGCAAGCAGAAAGAAAACATCTCTATCTTATCAAATTGATGAACTCTTAATATGCCTTTGGTGTCTTTTCCATAAGAACCGGCTTCTCTTCTGAAACAACTTGAGAATCCGATATATCTCTTCGGAAGCTCATCTTTAAGAAAAACCTCATCGGCGTGCATCGGACCTATTGATTGTTCCGATGTCCCCACTAAAAGAAGCGGATCATCTTTCAAGAAGTAGACATCTTCGCCTTTCCATCTTTCTGGCGCTCTATCCGACTCTTCAATATGTCCCATCTTCTCCATCATTTCTGGGAATATCATTACCGGAGGGACCACCGGAACAAATCCTTTTTGAATTGCCGTTTCAATCGCCAACTTTACAAGAGCAAATTCCATAAGAGCCGCATCTCCTTTCAAATAGCCAAATCTGCTTCCGGAGACTTTTGCGGCCCTTTTTACATCAATAATGTCGAGATCTTCGGCTATATCGAGATAATCTTTCGGTTCAAATTCAAAATTCGGTTTTTCTCCCTCTTCTCTTAGAACGATGTTTTCTGAATCATCTTTTCCAACAGGAACCGACTCAAAAGCAATGTTGGGAATAGATCTCATTATCTTTTTGAATTCTCCGTCAACTTTTTTGAATTCTTCTTGGACTTTGTCTTCTTCAAGATCGACTAACTTCATCTTCGCAATTATCTCTTCTTTTTCTTTATCGTCTGCGCTCTTTATCGCTTCATTGGCTTTATTCTTTTGTGCCCTGAATTCTTCTATCTTTTGCAACAATTCTCTTCTTTTTTCGTCCAAATCCAAAAGAAGGCCGACATCCACCTCAACACCTTTATCTTTACTTCCTTTTTTAACAATGTCCGGGTTGTTTTTAATATATTTTATATCCAACATTTTTTAAAATCGTCGCTTTAGCTCGCGTCGATTTAAATTAAAGTCCTAATTCTTCTGAAATTTCTTGCATTGCTCTAAGGGCAATTTCGATAAATTCTTCCAACTCTATTCCGATTTCGGAACAAGACAAGATTGTATCTCTATTGGCTCCACGAGCAAATGACTTCTCTTTAAATCTCTTAACAACGGATTTTACGTTAAGATCAGTTATCTTTCGTGAAGGCAAAATCAGAGTTGAAGCAACGATTAAACCGGTTATCGGATCGGTGCAATAGATCGCTTTTTCCATCAATGTTTCCGGCGTCTTGCCAGTTGCCGGATTATGAGCCCGAACAGCTTCTGTAATATCAGGATCCAATCCTTCTCTTCTTAATATGTGAGCGCCCTCTTCTCCATGTCTTTCGGGATCGGTGCCATAGTCCACCAATTCCATATCAATATCATGAAGAAGTCCGACTAAACCCCATCTGTTTTTATCTTCACCAAACTTTCCAGCCAGAGACCGCATCACCGCTTCAACGGCAATCATATGCTTTATACTGTTTTCATTTTTAACGTGACTTTTCACTAATTTAAGGGCGTCATCTCTCTTCATAATCATTCATTTTTAGGTCTCATTAAAGGAAATGTTTGACACTCTCGAGCGGGCTTATCCATTAAAAAGCTGAATAATCGTTCCGAAAGTCCAAATCCGCAAGTTGGCGGCATCCCATACTCTAATGCTTCAATAAATTCGTGATTGTACATCTGCGCTTCTTTATCGCCGGCATCTCTTAACTTTTGCTGTTGAGCAAATCTCTCCGCTTGATCTATCGGATCGTTTAACTCACTATAACCATTACCCATCTCCGAACCTCCCAATATTACTTGGAACCTTGCAACCAACTCGGGATGTTTTTCATTTCTTTTGGCTAAAGGAGACACTTCAACAGGGAGATTGACAAGAAACCCGGGGCCGGCTATCTCCTTGCGACAATATTTCCATAAACTGTCTATCGCTCGTCCTCTGTTAAACCCTTTCTCATCATATTTTACTCCGAGTTTGTCAAGAGTCTTTCTCATCTCCCGTAGGTCAGCCGAGTTTATATCCACTTTCGTCTTTTGACTTATTATTGATTGATAATCATACCTTTCCCACTTGTCGGAGAGGTCTATATCAAACCCTTTTATCTTGAACTTGGTTTTACCAAACGTTTTAACAGCCACTTCTTTATAGAGTCTTTCTACCAGATCCATTCCCTGTTTATGATCAGCGTAAGCCCAATAAAATTCCATTTGGGTGTAGTCTTGCAAATGCTCTGCGTCCATTCCTTCATTTCTGAACTGTCTTCCGATTTCAAAAGTTTTTTCAAATCCGGCCACCATCAACTTCTTTTGCCACAACTCACCCATCGATATTCTTAAATAAACCTCAATTCCCAGTGCATTATGAAAAGTCTTAAACGGTTCAGCATCGGCTCCCCCGGCGGTATTCTCAAGTACCGGAGTCTCCACTTCAAGAAAACCTTCCTTGCAAAGAAATTCTCTCATTGAATTCCAAAAGACAGATTTTTTAACTATCATATCTTTCACTTCGGGGTTAAAGAGAATATCGAGATATCTTTTCCTGTAACGATCTTCTTCATCTTTTAATCCATGCCATTTTTCAGGAAGCGGTAAGATGCTCTTGGCTATCATCTTGATATCAATCGCCTCAATAGTTTTTTCTCCACGTTGAGTCAAAAAGAGATTTCCTTTAACTTGAATGAAGTCACCTATGTCAAAATTCTCAAGATAAAAATCATAACCCTTCTCTCCTAAAAGATCTTCTTTGAGAAATATCTGAATCTTTGCAGTTCCGTCCTCAATGTTCAGGAAAGTGGCCTTACCGTGCGTCCTCAAAGCTCTTATTCTGCCAACGACAAAGACTTCCGCCTTCGACTTGGATATCTTGTCAAAATCATTAATTAACTCTTTGCAGTTATGACTGCGTTTAACAGAAACCGGATACGGATTGACACCGACCGATCTAAGTCTTTCCAACTTTCTTATCCTGTTTTTTCTTATATCGTCTATTGTTGCCACTTCTTTATAAGTTATTTTATTTTCAAAATTTTATACCTTACAACTTCTCCCGATGGCATCTCTATCTTGCAAAGGTCGCCCTCTTTTGCTCCCAAGAGACTCTCCCCGATAAGAGAATTGTCTGATATCTTACCGTTTGCCGGATCAGCCTCAATTGATGTGACTATCTCAAACTCTTCCGTCCCGCTCTCCGATTCCACGACAACCGATACTCCAGCCTCAACTCTGTTTGAATTCTTCGCATCTGAAACAACAGATGTTCTGATAACATGCTCAAGTTCCAATATTCTCCCTTCGGTAAAAGCTTGATCGTCTTTAGCTTCGTGATAAGCCGCGTTTTCTTTAAGATCTCCGAAAGATATCGCTTCATTGAGTCTTTGAGACAACTCTTTCCTTTTCACATCTTTGAGGTAGCTCAATTCTTCTTTCAGTTTTTTCAGCGTATTGCTACTAATTCTCTTTTTCATTTTTTAACAAAAAACAAAGAATTCAGATTCTTCTGTTTTCAATTGAAATAACCGTTTAAGTTACCCTCTGCTACCTTTAAAATACCATTCCAAGACTTCTTTTGCAACCGGTAACGCCGCCGCCCTTATCCCCTCGACTTCTTCTATAAGAATGGTAAGAACAATCTCTGGGTTATCATACGGAGCAAAAACTGTGATCCAATTATTGAAATGATCTTTTTTAGGTATTTGAGCGGTTCCAGTCTTTGCACCAGAAGAGACCGGTAACGATTGAAACATTGTTGCCGAACCGTATTCAACAGTCTCTTTCATCGCTCTCTTGATTATGGCTAAATTATTTGACCCTACTAATTCATTATTGATGACTTGACGCTCATTCTCTCTTATCAAATTGCCATCTTTATCAATGATTTTATTTACAATCATCGGTTGCAATAATTCTCCGCCATTAGCGATAGCTGCAAAAGCCGATGTGACTTGAAGAGGGGTTGCGGACATAAAGCCTTGACCTATTGATAAGTTGTAACTGTCTCCAACTCTCCACTGATCTTCTAATGTTTCTCTTTTCCATTGAGGATCGGGAATAAAGCCGGGTTTTTCTCCCGGGAGATCGATCCCCGTAAGCGATCCCCAGCCAAAAAGGTTGAGATATTTTTTAATAAGATTCGCTCCAAGCCCCGCTTGATCTTCATAACCTCCCCCAACAATGTAGAAAAAGACATTGGATGAAAGAGCTATCGCTCTATTGACATTATACCAACCGTTTGGCGCCAAATCGGCATAGACTGACGGTTGAGACGGACTCCATGGATTAGGAACACTCAAATAGCCGGGAGAATAGAATTGTTTACCAGCCGAGACAATCCCCTCATTCAGAGCCGCTAATCCGATCAGCGGTTTTATAGTTGAGCCAACCGAATAAGTCCCCGCAATCGCTCTGTTAAAGAGAGGATTTCTCTCATCTTCAAATATCTTGTCCAAGTCAGTTCCCTTGCTGAAAAGATTATTGTCAAATCCGGGATAACTTACGATAGAAAGAACTCCTCCGGTCTTGGGATCAATGGCTACCGCACTCGCGGTCTTGGCTCCGATTTCGGAAGTGATTTTTTGAAGTTCTTGGTACATCTTCCTTTGAAGATCGGCATCTATCCAGAGAACCAAATCATTGCCGGACTGAGCTGTAGATATGACTTCTTCTGAAAGAAGATTGCCTTTTGCATCACGTTCAATCTTTATCTTGCCCGACTTAACTCTCAGATCAGACTCATAAAAGCTCTCCACTCCGGTTTTTCCTATAAGAGAATTGAAAGAGTAGTCATCACCTGTCAATCTCAAATCATCCTCCGATATTTTTCCGATATATCCCAATATGTGAGAAAATATCTCGGCGTCTTGATACTCTCTTATCGTCTCGTTTTTAATCTTAACGCCAGCCACCTTCCTGCTCTTTATCTCTAAAATAATAATCTCTTCTCGAGGAATGTTTTTTAAAATGGTGACTTCGTCTGAATTGGACTCAGAGATTGTATCAAGAATTTCCACAGAATCAACTCCTGTGATTTCCGAGATTATTCTTGATGCTTCATCCCAATCATTGCTGCCAAATTCATTCTTATCAAACACTAAGGAAAAGCGCGGTTGATTAAAAACTAATTGCTCCATCTTTGAATCGTAAACGATCCCCCGAGCATTATCTATCGACATATAAGCAAAACGATTCCTTTGAGCCATTTTAGAATAATCTTCGCCGTCTACGATCTGCAACTGAAAAGACCTTGTCAGAATAATGACCGCGATAAAAATCAGACAGACAGTTAAAAAACGAAAAGAGCTTTGAGTCAGCGGCACTTCCATTTTCCTTTCCCTTATACCGTCTTTATCCATTCGTTGGCGACTCAATTTATCAAAGAAAATCTCTTGAGGCTGAACCTCCGATCTGTTGTCCAGTTTGATTTTTCTCTTCTTCAAGTCAGATGAATATCGGTATTCGAACATATTTATATAAAAAAAATTTTAACAAGAAAACAGCGATGGAAAAGATTAGGAAGAAGTGCCCGATAAAACTTAACGAAAAAAGTCCCCAAAAAAAACCGATAAAAGCGCCAACTATGACTCCGTCAATCTTTTTAGGATCTTCAAAAATCACCAACAATAACAGAAGCGATAAAATGATCGCGGGAAATATAATAGGGTTGGAGAGCGTTAGAAATCTTCCGGTCTGGAGATTAAAGAGAAAAAAGAAGAAAGCTATGATAGATATTAATCTTAATGCTCTTTTCATAAGTCAATGTCTTCATCAGTTATGATAAAGACTTTATCCAATCTCTTTATGTTAAAATAAGGTTTGATCTTTATTTCTTGAAACAGATCGGAATCTTTCCCCTCCACTTCAGCCACCAACCCGATAAAGAGGTTTGGAGGAAATATGCCACTAAAAGGGACTGTGATTATCGAGTCTCCCCTATTAACTTCTACATCTTTTGGAACAAGAGTCATTTTCAATTCTTTGCCGGTTCCTTTCACCAAAGCTATCGCACCTTTTCCTTGAATTTCAGCCTCAAAAGCGATCTCTTCGTGAGTAATAAGGTTCACTTTAGAGAATTCACCAAATGTCTTGGACACAACTCCCACTATCACTTTCTTTTCAGTCAATATCACCATTCCTTCTCTGATCCCATCAATATCTCCTTTATTGATAACAACGGCGTCTTTTGAAATATTGGTTCCCATCACCGATGCCACGGATATTGAAAAATCTTTATCTATGCCGAGATTCATCGCCGTCCTCAATATCTCATTATCTTTCTCAATCTGTTGGAGATCAACTATCTTTGATGTTAACCTCTCGTTCTCATTAGCAAGTCTCTCCACTTCTCTTATCAAGTCACCACGCCTTGCAATAGAAAAAATCCAATCAAAAACCGGCTCACTTTTATTCCAAAGTGCAGCCTGAATAGGCATTGAGATTTTGAGCGATTTATTTATAATCTTATCTGAAAAAAGAAAGAAGAGAGAGCTTATTGCAATCACAGTAAAGATTGTGATAAGAGTATTTTTTCTCTTTCCATTGGATCTTTTTAAATAAATCTTTCTCATCAAACTGTTTATATCTTATCTTCCATTAAAAGAGATCACGCTCAATTCACGGGAACTACCTACTTTCGCGGAAAACCACTATCATCGGCCTCGGCGCATTTCACTTCCGAGTTCGGAATGGGATCGGGTGGGACAACGCCAGCATAGTTCCCATGAACTAAGCGCGATAATTCTATCATAAATATTCTGGTTATAAGAAACTAGCCGAAATTGCTATGACCTATTAGTATTGCTCAGCTAAAGGCATTACTACCCTTACACTTGCAACCTATCAACCTCATAATCTCTGAGGGGTCTTTGAGTTCTAATCTTGAAGTAGGCTTCGCGCTTAGATGCTTTCAGCGCTTATCCCTTCCCAACTTAGCTACCCAGCAATGCTCTTGGCAGAACAACTGGTACACCAGAGGTTGGTTCACTCCGGTCCTCTCGTACTAGGAGCAAATCTTCTCAAAACTCTACGCCTGCGGTAGATAGGGACCAACCTGTCTCACGACGGTCTGAACCCAGCTCACGTACCACTTTAATTGGCGAACAGCCAAACCCTTGGAAGCTGCTTCACCTCCAGGATGTGATGAGCCGACATCGAGGTGTCGAACAGGGCCGTTGATGTGAACTCGCGGGCCCTACTAACCTGTTATCCCCGGGGTAGCTTTTATCTGATGATCTTCCGCACTTCTAAAACCTTATTCAATGATTTCACAAAGTGATATCACTGAATGCACGGTCGGTTCACTAAGTTCTGGTTTCCCAACTGCTCGACATATCCGTCTCGCAGTAAAGCCGACTTTTGCCTTTACACGACTGCTCCGATTTCCATCCGGAGTTAGTCGACCTTATAAACTTCTCCGCTACTTTTTAGGAGAAAAGCGCCCCACTCAAACTGACCGCCAGACACTGTCCCCACCACACCGCAATAAGCTCAAAAACTTCAAGTTCATTGCGGTATGGTCAGGTTAGAGTTAAGATTTTAAAAGGGTGGTGTCCCATTGGCGACTCCATCTTTCCCGAAAGAAAGACTTCAAAGTCTCCCACCTACGCTTCGCATTTAAAACCAAAAGCCAATATCTGACTACAGTAAAGCTCCCGGGGTCTTCCCGTCTAGCCGCAGGTAACCGGCATCTTTACCGGTATTGCATTTTCACCGAGCACTTCGTTGAGACAGCCTCCCAGTCGTTAAGCCTTTCGTGCGGGTCGGAACTTACCCGACAAGGGATTACGCTACTTTAACACGGTTATAGTTACCGCGGACGTTTACTGGCGCTTCGCTCACTCAGCTCAAAAATCTCTCAAAGAGAAATCCTCGAACCGGCAAGGTTGACGTTCCAGCACTGGTCAGGCCTCAGCCCCTATACATCCTCTTACGAGTTTAGCAGGGACCTGTGTTTTTGATAAACAGTCGCCAGGAGAACTTTCGCTGCGCCCTACTGTTAAGCAGGGAGGTCTTATCCCGAAGTTACGACCACTTGTTTGCCTAGTTCCTTAACGAAGTTTCACTCGTTCACCTTGGTACATTTATACCCACCCACCTGTGTCGGTTTACGGTACGGATTCTTTTTTGATTAGCTCTTAAAAGGCTTTTCTAGGAAGACTGCTCACTCAAATCGCCAAGACCGTAGTCTTGACTCTTCACGCTTCTTGGATTGCTCCTCAAAGAATGAATGGAAATCCGATAATCCACTTGAGCTACTAATCTCCGTCCCCTTATAAGAAATCAAGAAAGAAGGGCCGGAATATTAACCGGCTGTCCATCGGGTTCGCCTTTCGGCTACGCCTTAGGCCCGCCTAACCCTTGGCTGATCACCATTGCCAAGGAAACCTTAGGTTTTCGGTGTTCCGGGCTCTCACCGGAATTGCGGTTACTCATGCCAACATTATCTCTCCTTCATCCTCCAGCAAGCCTTACGACTCACCTTCAGCGGAAGAAGGATGCTCCCCTACCATGACATTCAAAAAGAACGCCATCCTTATCTTCGGTATTAAACTTTAGCCCCGTAAATCTTCGGCGCAAAGCTTCTCAGTTAGTAAGCTGTTACGCACTTTTTAAAAGATAGCTGCTTCTAAGCTAACTTTCTAACTATCAAAGAAACTTCACCTCCTTACTTGCACTTAGTTTAAATTTAGGGACCTTAGATGAAGGTCTGGGTTGTTTCCCTCTCGACTATGGAGCTTAGCCCCCACAGTCTGACTGCCTTCGCATGTTTAGTTCCGGTATTCGGAGTTTGATTGGACAGTCTAGGTTGCCCTACGAAAATCCATTCAGTGCTCTACCCCCGGAACATACGAAGACGCTAGCCCTAAAGCTATTTCGGGGAGAACCAGCTATTACCAGGTTCGATTAGCTTTTCACTCCTTGCCACAGCTCATCCCAAGATATTGCACGATCTACGGGTTCGGTCCTCCTCAAGACTTTCGTCGTGATTCAACCTGGCCATGGCAAGCTCACCTGGCTTCGGGTCGTCTGCCAGCCCTCTTTTTCTGCAAGCAGAAAAGACGCCCTTTTAAGACTCGCTTTCGCTATGCCTCCACTCCTTAAGGAGCTTAGACAAAGGACTGACAGCCACTCGTTGGCTCATTCTGCAAAAGGCACGCCGTCACCCCCAAAGGGGCTCCGACTCCTTGTAAGTAAATGGTTTCAGGTTCTATTTCACCGCCCTAACAGGGCTACTTTTCACCTTTCCCTCACGGTACTGGTTCACTATCGGTGATGTCGAGTATTTAGCCTTGGCAGTTTAGTCCTGCCTGCTTCCCGCAGGGCTTTCGTTTCCTACGGTACTCAAGTTCAAACATTCGGAGTGCATGCTGGTTTTCGCCTACGAGGCTTTTACTCTCTTTGGCGATCCTTTCCAGGATCTTTGGCTAACCATATGCCTTAATAGTACTCCGTCGAAAGCAAGCTTTCAAACATGTAAGACTTACAACGCCATATCAAAACTCGAAAGTTTTAATATGGTTTGGGCTCCTCCCTTTTCGCTCGCCGCTACTAAGAGAATTCGCGACACTTAAAGTGTTCGCATTTTTTTCTTTTCCTCCGCTTACTGAGATGTTTCACTTCAGCGGGTGTGCTCTCCATAAAAGGAGTAACATCGCTTTAAGCAATGTTGGGTTTCCCCATTCGGAAATCTCCGGTTCAAAGGTTGCTTAACACCTTCCCGAAGCTTATCGCAGTTACGCCACGTCCTTCTTCGCCTCGACATCCCAAGGCATCCCCCATTTACCTGTAAAAATACAATTTCAGCTAGTATCTTATGACCACAATAAATTTTCAAAGTTCGATCAATTTAATCTGTTAGCGATTAAGTACAAAATGATATACTCAAGCGCCAAGAGATTATAGAAACAAAAACCCGCTACAAAGCGGTTGACGGACTTCCTTGTTACCGCTTCAATTGTTCTATGTATAAAATACTACCATTACTGTGAGAGATTTTAGCAATTTAAAATATATTGTCAAGAGTCTAATTCAATTCATATAATACCACTTAATCATGGTTTCAAAAATCAATGAAAAATTAGAATTAACATTGTATAGAAACATTTTTTCTTGAGTCAAAAGATCGTCTGATTAAATACTGATATTAAACACAAAAGTAAAATCTTATCAAACATCACTCAATCAACTTAAATTCGTGTCTTGAAAAAGAGATATCGATTGTCTTTTTTGTCAGTGTCTACAAGCCACCAAAACCCTGCCTTCCCGAGAGTTCTTCTGCTTTCTTACGACTGTATTGTGA
>CAZPFW010000008.1:0-13717 GCA_964586065.1 uncultured Candidatus Saccharibacteria bacterium
TTGTGATTGGGATTAACTTTAGCTTGGAAGAGGTCTTTCTCATGATTGTTTGTTTGTTTAAACTATTATTTATTCATTGGCATTGATTTAAAATAGAAGATGTCAAGTCTTTGTTTTCAAAGACTCTCATCTCTAGCCCTTGACTCTTTGTCTCTTATCTTAGATGTGGGATCAAAGCCGATATCTCTTTTTACTTTTCTTGCCGCTCTCTTTTTCACATCAGCCGGCTTGTCTTTCAATTCAACTATTTGAGCCGTTATTATATCCTTGATCTTATCTATCGCCTCATAAAGATCTCCTGAAGCGGTTTCGGCTTTGACATATTTGTCTCTCCCCGGTATCGCTATCTGAACTTTGCAATAAAAAAGACCTTTCTTAACTCCTGAAGATTGAGTCCCGATCTCCCAAAAAGCTTCCACCCTTCTCTTTCTTGCTTCTATCGGATTCTTATCAACATCGTCACTTTCGGCTAAAAATTTGGTTATCGGTCTCTCAAACGTTTTCGTCTTGGCGTTGATATAGTTTCTTATTCCTTCAGATATCTTTATATTTGGTGCCTTTATATTCGTTTTCATTTTTGTTTCTCCCGTCGTTATCGAAGAATCGTTTCTGACGAGATCGCTTTAAACCCATTCTAACAAAAAGATAAAGAAAAAGAAAATCCTCTCTCATTTTATTGAGAGAGGATTTTTTGAACAGCTACTTCTTTTTCTTTGTCGCCGGCTTCTTAGCAGCAGGTTTCTTAGCAGCAGGCTTTTTCTTTGCAGCCATTTTTTTAATCCTTTTAAGCTTTAGAAGCTTTTAAGGAATGTTAAACTTCTCAGAAAGCAAATAGCCGACCTGTATTTGCAAATATCAACAATCATAATTACATTCTCTCTTTTATTCTATTATTGTCAAGATTTCAAAAACCCAAATAAGAGATCTCTTCTTCAAGAGAGATATCACAGAGATCTTTCACTCTTTCTTTTACGACTCCGATGAGATTCAATACATCTTTCGCAGTGGCCTCTCCGGTATTGATAATAAAATTTGGATGCTTTTTTGAAATCATCGCTTGGCCCGAAACCTCACCCTTCAAACCGCACTTGTCTATTAAAAAAGCTGCTGGAATCATATCGTCGAACCTTTCAACATCCGGCCATTTTTGAACTATTTTTTTTCTATCAACTTCTGAAAGAGTCACTCCTTTAAAAACACTTCCGGCTGAAGGCTCGCTCGGATGCTTTTCCTTTCTGTAATCCAGATTGTCATCGATCTTCCTTTTTATCTCTTTTTGTTCGCCTTTCGTTATCTTCATCTTGGCCGACAAAACAACAAGAGATTCGTTCTTTTTGAAGAGACTGCTCCTGTAGTCAAAATCACAATCTCGATTTTCAATCGTGATCAATTTCTTTTCTTTGAGATCAAAGACATCGACTTCTTTCACTATGTCGGCCATTGATGAGTCAAAAGCCCCGGCATTACCTCTTATCGCTCCGCCGACGGTTCCCGGAATTCCGGCCGCCCACTCAAACCCAGAAACAGACTCGCCAAAAGCAAATCTAACCAGAGATGAAAGAAGCACTCCGGCTTGAGCGTAGATTGAATTATCTTCTTTAAAGACATCGCTTCCTGAAATCTTTACCACCACTCCGTCAAAGCCATTGTCTGAAACCAAGAGATTGCTCCCGTTTCCCAGTATAAAAAAGGGTAGTGACTTGCCGGAAGAAAAATCAATCGCAGTTTTCAGATCTTTTTCATTTTTAATCTCAAAAAAGTAAGTCGCCCGACCCCCTATCTTAAACGTTGTATAATCTTTCATCGACACATTTTCCTTCGGTTCCATTGAATTATTCATTTATGATATAGGCTTTAAGTTCATCTTCCCATAACGGCTCAATATCAAGAGCTTCTTTGGCTTTTTGTGAGGCGAGATCGTGATCTTTCAAGATCTCGTCAAGAACTCTCAACATTCTCAATTGATCGACTAAACTTCGAGGCTCCAGATCAATAGCTTCTATGGCCAATTTACCGGCTTGTTCAAACTTTTGATTGACCAGATCTTGATCGTCCTCAATGAGGGCTATCTTACCTTCATTTATTATCGTCTGAATGAGGTGCCAATAACCTTCTTGATTTTGAGGACTGATCTCAAACCCTTTCTCCAAAGACAGATGAGCTTTAGCCGTCACTTGCTTGGCCTCTTCTATCACTTCCTTGCTCTTGTTATTTACCATCTCTCCTAAGAGATGATAGTTGTAATATTCGTTGTAGATTTTATTGAGAGCCCAATACTTCTTGAAAGTCCTCGGCTCTTTTTCAGAAAACTCTTCAGCTTTGTTTATCAAGAAATGAATCTTCTCCAATACCCTCTCTTTCTCTTCTTCGGTCGGATCGTCTTTTTTGTTTTTGATAATGAAGTCGTCAACAATAAGAGATATCGAATCGTCTTTCCCCATCGGTCCACTCAAACCTTTTTCAAAACTCTCTATCGTCTTGTCTTCCGGACGAGTTGTCATCGCATCACGAATGAAAAGACTTTTCTTGAAAGGAGCTATGACAAACAGATTGAGAGTTGCAAGAATTATCAAGAAAGAGATAATCGGCAGAGCCTTGGAACCCTTTGTTTCTACAACCGAATCATTCTTTCTCAGCGAACTTGAAGCGAAAGCAAAAACGATGAATATGAGCATATAGCTACTTATCGTGTCAAAAACGGTTAAGTTCTGAACAAGATGAGCCGCAAAGAGAGACGTAAATGCAGCCGAAGCTCTGATATCGTCTTTGTCTTTAAAATACTCGCGCCAAAAAACCGACAGAGTTGTCAGAAACATTAAAAAGTAAGAGATGGTGCCGATTATGCCGATTGACACCAGATTGTCAAAAACAATATTATGGGCCCTGTCAAACCATAAGTCGCCCTCATCCATCACTTTCAATCTCGGATCAAATCGCTTCTCAAATACGAGTCTGAAGTTTTCCGGACCGACTCCCAAAAGAGGTCTCTCTTTGAATCCTTGCCAAGCTATATCCCAAACCACAAACCGAGCCGTCATTCCGTGAAAACTCTTAATCTTTTCTCTTACCGGATGTCCTTCGATGAAAGCGGTGATCCCCAAGAATATCGCCAATATCAAGCCGGAGACAAGAGCGATTCGCGCCAACGACTTTATTATCTTTTTATCGGTATCAAAAGCCAATCTTAATAAGACGAAAAGTACTAATCCGATGATAAGCCCTCCCTTCATCGCCCTTCCGCCGGGATTGGTAACTATGCCCAAAGTCACGATAACGGACGTTATAGCCAAATAGAGACTTAATTTCTTCTCGCTCTTACCCAATCCAAATAAAATAATAAAGATGGCCACCAAAAGATAGCTTCCCATAAATGACGTATTGCCCAGTGTTGAGCCGTTCTTGAAAAAAGCGGGCGACTCGAAGATATTAAAGACATTGAATATGCTGATAAGAGACACGACGGACGCCACCGAGGCTATCCAAACAATCACCTTAGTCCAATCTTCTTTGGATCTTAAAAAAGATGAAAGAATGAGAAAGAAAACAAAGACGTGAATTTGAGTCAAGAGACCAAAAACTCTTCCGTAAGAAGACCAAAAACTGCATAACGGATCTATCCCGAAAATACCGCTCAAAACGGATATGAGCATAAAAAGAGCAACCGAGCCGTTCACTATATTCAACTCGGGTCGATACTCCTTATACTTCGTCACCAACATTATCCAAAAGAAGAGAGTCAGCTGAACCGCTCCCATAAAGAAAAAGACTCTTGTCGACGAGAGAGGATAGACCGCCTTCAGACTATAAATCAAAGGAGTGGCGAGTGATAGTATTATACCGAGCCAAACTAAACCTTTTAGCGTGGATCTGTTCATCTATTTAAAGAAAGTTATAAAATAATATTCCGAAATATTCATGAATCGCCAAGTCGGAGTTTCTTAAATGTTGAGCATTGGGAAGATAGCTATATATCCCATACTCTCCTCTGACTCTAAAATCCATCGGAGCCGGAATCGGATTTGCTCCGACTCTTTCAAATTCTCTCATCGATCTCTTCATATGGTAAGCCGATGTCACCAAAAAGAACGACTCCTCACCAGTTAACTCGGCTATGTTTCTCACATTCTCCCAAGTGTTACGCGATCTGCCCTCTATCACGATATTCCCGGAAGGAATTCCGCGGGCGACAAAGAATCTCTTGACTGCTATCGCTTCTTCACTCTTGGGGTTTGATGGGTCGGTTCCGGATATGATTATCTTTGCCCGATGATCGGTCAAATGAGCCAATTTCAAAACTTCGCTGGCTCTTAAAACATCACTCTCTCTTCCTCCCAAGAGGAGAACTATCTTATCGGCCTCTTCTATTCTGTCAACTTGCAATGTCTTGTAATCTCTTTCAAGTGGTTCGAGCAAGAGATCGGCGACCGGAGTTATTGAAAAACCACAATAGAGAGCCAACCCGATTATGATTATCACCCGTCCGACTTTCAGATTCTTTTTACGAAAAGTCAAAAGCAATCCGAAGAAAATGATGATCGGTGTGAAAAGACTTGGTAATATCAGTTGCTGAACGACTCCCAATAAAGTCATGGTGATATGATTTTAACAAAAAACAAGTCTCTTGTCATCACCTCTTCAGCGATCCCAAAAGAGATTCGAGATCGCCGGAATTTACGATATCGCCCTCCTTAGCCCAACCTCTTCTGGCTTGAGCGACCCCTAAAAATATCTGACTCATATTCTCTTTATGATGAGCGTCGCTGTTTATTATCATCTTAACTCCAAGATCCACCGCCCTCCTTATATTCAAATCATTTAAGTCGAGCCTGTAAGGAGATGCGTTTATCTCAAGTATCGTTTCGGTCTCGATCGCCGTCTCAAATATCTTATTCATATCCAATTGATAAGCTTCTCTTTTTCCGATGATTCTTCCCGTCGGATGAGCGATAATGTCAACATTCGGATTATTCATTGCTTTAATCAACCTTTGAGTCATCTTGTCTTGACTCATCTTAAAATTGGAATGGATTCCCGCAATAACAAAGTCTAACTTCTCAAGAGTTTGATCGTCGATATCGATTGATCCGTCTTCTAATATGTTGGCCTCACAACCGTGAAGCAGTTTAAATTGAACGGCTCCTGATCTTCTTCTCTTAATCTTGTCGTTTAGACTCTCTATCTCTTCCCTTTGTGAGAGCAACTCTTGAGCACTCAATCCGTTCTCAACTCTTAAAAACTCGGTATGATCGCTTATGCCCAAGTAAGAATAACCCAACTCAATCGCTTTTTCGGCCATCTCTTCCATACTGTTGGCTCCGCCGGTCCAATCGGTATGACAATGAAGATCACCTTTAATACTCGAGTATCCGATTATCTCGGGGATCTTTCCGAGAACGGCCAATTCAACCTCACCGAAATCCTCTCTCATCTCGGGTGGGATATAATCCATTTTGAGACTCTTGTAAACGCTCGGTTCGTCTTGACCGGCGATCCTCTTGTCGCCCTTGAATACTCCGTACTCGTTAACTTTCATACCTTTCTCAATGGCGAATCGCCTCAATCTGATATTGTGATCTTTTGATCCGGTAAAGTGTTGAAGCGCGGAACCGTAACTGTCAGGTGAGACAACTCGCAAATCAACATTGAAACCCTCTCTCATTCTGATTGATGCTTTGGTTTGACCAACTCCCCAAACTTTTTCGACTCCATTCATGGAAACGAAGCGATCCATCACTTTTTGAGGATCATCCGAGGCGACCAAGATGTCTATATCCCCAATCGTCTCTTTCATTCTTCTTAAAGATCCGGCACCGTCCACTTTGAGAACTTGATCCATCTTTGATAAGAAAGAGATGATCTCATCGGCTATCGGCAACGCCTCTCCTAAACTGACTCTTCCTTTTGTCTTTTTAAGAAATTCTATTCCTTCAATTATGGATTTCTGCGACTTTTCCCCAAATCCATCAAGTTGAGCAACTTTGCCTTCTTTGGCGACTCGCTCAAGATCTTCTATCGTTTTAACGTTGAGTTCTTTGTATAGTTTTTTAACGGTTTTAGGACCAACGCCTTCTATGGCGATAAGTCCTCTGATGTCAATCGGGGTTTTCTTTTTCAGCCTGTTGTAATACTTTATCTCTCCAGTCTTGAGATACTCTTCAATCTTTTTTGCAATATTCTCACCAATACCGGGCAACGCCACCAATCCTTTTATCTTCTCTTTATCATACAACTCTCTTACGCTTGTTTTGCTTGATTCCAAAAAGTCGGCCGCCCTTCGGTAAGCAAAAGGCCTGAAAGACAGATCGTCCATATCAAGATAGTCAGCTATCTCATAGAATATCTTGGCCAATTGACGATTCTCTCTCATCTGTCTTCTTTCTCAAAAA
Organism: uncultured Candidatus Saccharibacteria bacterium; assembly: GCA_964586065.1. Lineage (GTDB taxonomy): Bacteria > Patescibacteriota > Minisyncoccia > Minisyncoccales > CSSED10-335 > CAZPFW01. The sequence continues at coordinate 6,387 of CAZPFW010000008.1, forward strand.
GCTTGAAAAGTTCGGGCTCTTTAGTGACTATCTTAAATATGTTCTCAATGAAATCTCCTCCGGCGTAACCGATGATTAAAGCGATGCTCAAGGGCAGAGACTCCAACCCGAGAAACGATATCCCAAGATCCGACACGATCCAAGAGCAGATCGTTCCGATCAAACCTGAAACAAGAATGGTTGAAAGAAAATACCATTTCTTGATCTCAACATCTTTATAGGATTGAGTATATTTGATCAATCCGATCACCGCTCTTATACTTCCGCCTAAAAAACCGAATAAAAAAAGGCTCATCTTATTATTTATTACTTTGACTGATTTTAACACTATTCTTAAAAAAAGTCGCCTAAATCTTAGACGACTATAGGATGTAATCTCTTGCCAATCTGATATTAAATTCAACTTCTCTGAACAACCCAACCAATCTCTCTTTTTCATCTCTGGAAAGACGCTCCGTCATCTCGTCAAGTGATCCATCTCTCTTTTTGTCGGATAACAGAGTGATGAGCGATCTTGCCGCTTCGTCCGCTTGATTCAGAATTGACTCGATTTGAGAAAGAGCGATGAATAATTCTCTCTTTCTCTTACCCTTTTTGTAGTTCTCGATTTTTAAGATGCGATTCAAATCGATCCCTCCTCTCTTTTAAGAAGTGTTTGATAGATAAAAGCTTGAGCCAAGAAAGTTACCGCAGCGGTGACAAAGCTTCCGACAAAGAAGAACAATGCTCCCGCCAGTATAAGTCCCGGAGTTACAATGAAAAGAAAAAGGGATATCTTCCAAACGCAACCTTTAGTTAATCTGAAACTCTCTTTGATCGATTCTAAAGGACCCATATTCTTGTCAATTATCAAAAAGTTGAAGAGAAAAGCTCTGGTGGCTATGATAATTCCCGGAATCAACAAGAGAAAAGATCCGATCATAGTTGCGATTGAGTATATCAAATTTCCCCAAAACAGAGGCCAGAAGAACGATTCCTTTCCCAGAAAATCATTAAAAGAAGTCTCCTCTTCTCTAATCGATTTCAAAACGATCGTTAAGAATCCGCCGGTTAGAAAGATTTGAATGATAAGTTGCACCAAAAATGCCAACGACTTGCTTAAATTGGAGATGATTCCGGTAGATGAATTTGAATAAATAGCTATCGGTAAAGCGATCAAAGTTGGAATCAAGAGATAGATCAATGTGGCTCCGATAAAAAAGAATGGCTTTCTTTTAAATACCTTCCAGCCGAAAGAGATTGACGGTCTGATCTTGAATTTTTCTTTACCTTTTACTTTTTCCATAATATTTTGAAATGATACTCTTTTACTTGTACATTTTCCATGATACCATCCTCCTTGTTTAAATGAAAGAGAAGTTAATCAATTTCTTGCGTTGGACCGAACGTTTTACCGAGACCGATATGCTCTACATATTTAGAGCCGGTTTTTGGGTCGTCTTTGGAAAGATGGGTATGGCCTTGGTCTCTTTCTCAAAGATGATAGTCTTCGGTCGCTTGGTCGATCCAAGTCTTTACGGAAACTACTCTTTCCTCATCTCAACCGCGGCTCTATTGGCGATATTCTCTCTTCCCGGAATTGAAACGTCTCTCATTAAAGCGATCGCCAACAAGAAAGAGGGTACCATCAACTCAGCCGCAAAGGAGCGATTGAAGTTCTCGTTGATCGGATCGGTTCTGTCGATTCTCATCGCTCTCTATTACTTCTATCTTAAAAACTACGAGCTTGGAATATCTTTTCTGATCATCGCCCTGTTTCTTCCTTTTAAAGAATCTTTCAATCTCTTTTCTCCGTTTTGGATCGGAAGAAAAGATTTCAAAAGGCACAGTCTTTACACATTGGCAGCTGCAGTCTTGACTACGTTGATTATGATACCCCTTATCAGCTTCACTCATAACTTGATTCTTATCATACTCGCCTTTATGGCCGGATTTGCCCTCTTTAACGGAATATTTTTCAAAATAGCTCAAAAATCAAAGATAAACGATGATGATTATCCTCAAGCGATCCGCTTCGGCAAAGATTTAACCGTTATGGGAGCGATTGAATATCTTGGAAACAACTTAGATAAAGTGATAATATTCGCTCTCTTGGGTCCGATAGAGCTGGCGATCTACTCTTTCGCTCAAACCCCGATTGCTCAAATTCAAGAGATAATTCCGATAAAACAGTTGGCACTGCCCAAGATCGGAGAGAAGAGTCTCTTTGATATCAAAAAAGGTCTGATAAAGAAATTCAAAAAACTCTTCTTGGTCTCAATTCCGACCGCTGCCGTCGCAATAATTGTCGCTCCGACTTTCTACAAGATTGTGCTTCCTCAATACGTCGACTCGATTCCGCTCTTCCAACTTCTTTCGCTTACTATAATATTCGTACCTTTTATCCTTTTGGAATCGGCGTTGATAGCCGAGATGAGAAGAAAAGAGGTCTATACGATACAAGTCACCGTTCCGATCATCAAAATCGTTCTACTCTTGTTCTTGATCCCGTTCTGGGGTTTGTGGGGAGTTGTCGCTTCGATTCTGATATCACAGATAGTTTTGAGTATTCTCACTCTCCGGCTCTTTATCAATTCTTCAGATTGAAATCGATTCTTTCAAGTTGAATGTTCTTGAATCTGAAAAAATTCTTGATCACTAAAGAGAAAAAGAGACCTTTAGTGAATTCAGATCTGATAAGACCCGACTTTCGGGCCAGTTTAGTTATCATCTTTTTACCGACTCGAACTTCGTCTCTAAAAGCTTTCGACTCTTCTCTGACAATCACTTCGCCTTCTCTTAAAACGTCGATGAAGTTGTCTCGGTTCAACTCCTCTTTAACTCTAACCGTGGCAAAACCGGCTTGTCCCGGCATATGAAGATCCGATCCGGCCGTCTCCACCAATCGAGATCTCTTGGCCAAGTCAACCGCCTCTTTATACTCATCGCAACTAACTGAAGCGTTCCCGGTCTCAATCCCGTCAATAATTTCCAAAGCCGCCTCAACGCTGATATCGTCATCGCTCCGATTCTTGATCCAACCGTGACTCTCTCTGTAAGGATGAGCTAAAACCGCATAACCGCCGATTCTTTTAACATCTTCTACAGTCTCAACTAAAGATCTTCTCGGCTCTATATCCTCTCTGATGAAATAAGCTAACAAGTGTCCGCTTCCTTTGAGAGTGATCTCAATTCCCGGGATAATCTTTATTCCGTCCATCTCAAGCGGTCCCTTGTAACATTTGTTGTGATCAGTTATCGCAATCCCATCCAATCCCCTTCTCTTGGCCATCCTGATAATCCTTTTCAGCTTGGCTGCCGAATCAGCTGAAGCAGTCGTATGACAATGTAGGTCGTAGTAAAGCATATTATTTCCATCTGATTATAAACTCGTCGTAATCGTCTCCCTTGTAAAAACATTTACTCTCTTCAATAGTAGCTTGGCTCTCTATCACATATTGCAACATCCTTAAGATGTAGCCCTGAAGATATTGACACATTACCGGATCAAGTTCGAATCCGGAGACTCGGGCGATGACTATCTTCTTCTCTTTGTTTATCTCGACCGCCTCAATCTCGCCGAAATCATAATGTTTTCTCCAATAGCTCGGACTCTCTTCGGCCATCTTCTCGATTGAAACCACCCACCGAAAAGCCATCTTAAAAAGAAAAGAGAATTTAGGGGCCATATAACCCAAGTCAAAGACATCGGCGTCACTCCAATTGAAGATATTCTTGGCGATGATTATTATAAGCGGGCTGAATCCCACTGGATACCAATCAAGCGATCTGATATCGTCAAACTTGAATTGATAACCCAGCTCGTTTATCTTTAATTCAACCGCCGACAATCCTTCCCCTCCTTCCTTCTGTATAATATAAGAAGCATGGTTTTTGAACTTCTCACCTCTGACTCTGCCCCGATGAGCCATCAATCGATCAGCCACTTCTTTTAAATCCCTATACTCCATCTCTAAAAATCAATACTTTGAGCGTCTTGAAAAATATATCGATATCCAAAGACAATGAACGATGTTTAATGTAATAGATGTCATACATCTGACGCTCTCGGGTCTCCGAAACCGACTGTGGGGGCTTCAATTGATTGACTTGAGCCCATCCGGTCAACCCCGGCATCACCACTCCTCTCATATTATACCATTCAATCTCATTTTCAAGCTCTTTCTTAAGATCTAAAATGTCAGGTCTCGGTCCAAAGAGAGACATCTCGCCCTTTAATACGTTAAAGAATTGAGGAATTTCATCTAAACGACTCTTTCTTAAGAATTGACCGACGTCGGTAATTCTCGGATCGGATTCCTTCACCCAGACCCCGCCATCGGAGACCTTCATACTTCTGAACTTGTAAACATTGATAACCTTGCCGTATAACCCAACTCTTTTCTGTTTGATGATTATCGGAAAACCGGTCTCAATTGCAATCGCCAACGATATCAACGGATAAAGCGGTATCGTCAGGATTATAAAAAAAGATGACGCCACAATATCAAAAAACCTCTTGAAGATATCATATACCCAATTTCTTCTCTTATTCACAATCTCAATATCGCAACTTCTTTCAAATATATCCTCATAAACATCATCAAACTTCAATACTCTTTTACTTTTGCTTATCAGATCGTAATACTTGTCATCCGCCACTATAACATCACAATCTTTGTCATCGGAAAACCTTTCTAAACCCAAGAAGTTCAGATCGTCTCGCTTTGACAATATTGCCACTCTCTTTCTATCGTCTTTTACAAGGGAAAAGAGTGATAAAAAGAGTCCGATAAAAATCAATCTGAAATCTATTAATAAAGCGATTAAAACCCAAACAGGAATCAATTTAAAAATCAATCTCTTATCAAAGAAGAGATTCTTTCTACCGTAATCACCCAAAATCGGCAAAAAGTAGAGACTCAAGATAAAAGTTAACCAACAAAAATTGAAAAGAAGAAGAAAAAGAACCGATAAAAGAGTTATTAAAAAGAGTAAATTGTCGATTACTCCGATCACTTGCCATCTTTTCTTATCCTCTGTCATTTCAGTTGATTAATCTTGGATCGAGTCATCGATCCGACTATTCCGGTTCCCGAGACCAACCCCAAAGGATTCAATATCTCGGAAGCGTATCTCTCCTGAAACCTTATCACCGCCGATCGAGTCAATGATCCGAAATAGCCCGTTATCAATCCTTGAGGATAGATACCCGATTGACTCTTGAGAAACTCTTGCAAACTCTTGACATCATCACCGCTTGATCCGAAAGACAAGTCTCTCTCTATCTTAATCTCTCCTTGCAACAGAAGTCCTCTTAATCTCTCAACCTCGGCTTGAAGAATAACAATTTGAGCTTTGAGGCTCTCTATCAAATTATTGTCATCAATCGACAAATTCTTGTCGGAGCTGATCTTCCAAGAGAAGAGCGCTTCTTTTACCGTATCAGTATGAAGCGATGGTATGAATATGATGGAAGATCTCTCCCCTCCGAAATCTTTTAAAACAACCTCTCCTCTGCTGTTAATTAAATTCAAGAAATCAAGAGTGCAATCATCGTCTTGACAGACTAAATAAGGAACTCTGTAATTCGAGCTTCCATCTCCTTCAAATTCAAAGAGCAGATCGCCTTTACCTCCGATGATTCTCTGCCAAACCGCCCCCCATTGATTAATACTTCTTCTGGCGCTGTAAGAACTGCCGTATTGGATCGGCAAGAAATTGGTCAAAGGAGCCACTCTAAGATCGATATCGGAATAACAATACTTTTTGCCGAAACTGCAATCGTTTATCAAGACAGCTATGGTCCAATCGGTAAAGATGTCGGAGAAACTTTCAGAGTAACCGTTTTTGATCAAAGCTTGATTGATACTTTCAATCCCAACTTCTTTTGATTTTAAAGAATCCGACAATATCTCGATTCCGTAATGATCGACCAAGTAGTGAACAAATAGATTGACCACTCCGTAACTACCAGTAGTGCCTTTCCAGTTAGTAAGAGAAGTCTCGGGCAATCTCAAAAACGAATTGATTCTTCTTGATCCGTTCTCATAACCCAGAAGTGTCGGCAAGTATTCGGCTCGAGCTTCATTCAACCAAACATCTTCGGTCACTTGATACTTTCTCTCCTTGTTTCCGAATGTTATCAAGTGCATAAACTCATGAGCCACAAACCCTTCAAGAAACTCATCTTCGGCATAGAGTGAGTTGACGTATATCAAGTTGCTCTCATTTGATTTAGGAAATTGATAGACCGAATATTGATCTCCCGAGTTGAAATAGCCTCCCGCCGATAACGGCATTCTGTGAAAAAGAATACTCAACTTGCCACTCTTATCAACCGGATGATTGGGCATCTCTCCAAAGAGTTCTTTGACTTGAGGGTATATCTTTCTCTCAAACTCAACGCTTAAGTTGTAAAACCTTTCATCTAATTTATTCCTGTCATCACTATTTAATTCGTTCCACCAATCTTTCTCGGCATAGATGATCATCTCATTGGTAATCTTAACCACTTCGGCTTCAACAACGCTTCTGTCATAATTATCATAAGAGGGCTCAACAAAGAAACTCTGGCTCTCTCCAACAGACAAAGCATCTCCTCTAACTGGAAGAAAAATAAGAAACGACAAGAGAACAAATATTTTAATTCTAAGTTTTGCCATAGATACCATACTACATTTTTTTTGAATTAGTTTCAACTTTAATAAAAAAGAAACTCAGACTGTAAACAGTCTGAATTTCTCATGGACCTCGGAGCCTCCGGAGTCTCTAAGGACTTCAAGGGCTTCTGGGCCTCTTGGGCTTCAAGGGCTTCTAAGAACCTCTGAGCCTCTGTGCCAAAGATTACATCAATAGATAAAATCTGTCAAGCCCCGTCAATTGAAAGTTTTCCACATACCCTCAAAAACCAAAAACCTCGCTTTCACGAGCGAGGCTTTTGTTTTCAGTTCTGAGATTTACTTAATCAAGTGCAGGACCAACAACTACAGAATTTGTCTTGAGGTTCTTAAGAATCTCTTTAGCTCGAGCATTACTATACACATCATCATCCCAATCAATCGTTACAACCTTAAGATCGGCTCTTATATTGGAAACATTAGATAACCTACCTTCAACAACAACTGTCTTTGACTGTCCATTTGTGATGGTTCTGGCAGCAGCTGCAATGCTTTCCCCTCCAACAGTAATGTTTATTGCACTAATAGTAGCATCTGAACCAATTACTATTCCTCCATCTGTTCCAACGGTAGTAGCTTTTTTAAGTACAACATTACCTCCCTTGGCAGTAAGAACAAACTCTATTCTGGCATCAGCAAAAGCTGTTGTTCCATCATCTCTTTTACCTTCAG
>CAZPFW010000009.1:0-10074 GCA_964586065.1 uncultured Candidatus Saccharibacteria bacterium
CCCTAACAGCCTATGAAGTACAAACCCTCTACGCTCAAACAAAAGACAAATATCTGGCGAAGGATTGATTGTTACCACTTGATTTTTTTATACAAATTGCTATCCTGTTTTTAAGATAATTAATCTAATATGACAAAAATTATTCAAGAAAGAGATATCTGTATTGGTTGTGGGGCTTGTGCATCACTCTGTCCAAAACATTGGGAGATGTCCAGTGACGGAAGAGCGACTTTAGTAGGTAGTTCTCTGAATCCTGATAACGGGAATTATGAGAAAGAGGTTGATGAAGTGGGATGCAATCAAGATGCCGCCGATGCTTGCCCGGTCCAATGTATAATAGTCTCAAAGAAGTAGAAAATCATGAAAATATCATTCAAAAAGAGGACTCCAAAGAAGAGGAATAAAGAATCCATACCTGGTGTTTTGTATGGCCCTGGAATGGAGAACATTGTATTGGAAGTTGATTCCAAGGAATTTATGAAAGCTTACGAGGATGCGGGAGAGAGTTCTCTTATAAACTTGGAGCCGTTTGAAGGTTCGGAAAAATACCTTGTCCTTATTCACGATACTCAAAGAGACCCCTTGACCGGTAACATCATACATATTGATTTTTATCAACCTGACCTTAAAAAAGAGGTTGAAGTTGAAGTTCCACTAAGGTTTACAGGAGAGGCCCCGGCGGTTAAAGAGCTCGGAGGAACCCTTGTTAGAAATTTCCTGGAAGTTGAAGTCAGCGCTCTTCCTGAAAGACTGCCCTATGATATTGAAGTGAATGTCGATAAACTCGTTACTTTTGACGATGTGGTAACGATCGCCGACTTGGTTGTTCCGGAAGGAGTTGAAATACTGAAAGAATCAGATGAAATAATTGCTTTGGTTACACCGATAGTTGTTGAAGAAGAACCGGAACCGATTGAAGAAGACGTTGATTCGGTGGAGAAGATTGAGAAGAAAGAGAAGGAAGGAGAGGACGAAGAAGAATAATTATTTTAAACAATGTCCACAAGATTTAAAAGAATTGTTGTCATACTAATAGTGGTTGGGCTTTTGATGACCGGTATCGCTTCCGTCTTTGGGCAGAGTAACTCTGATCAAGCCGAGAAGGCGCAGCTTGAGACAAAATTGAAAGAGATTGAAGCCGCCATATTGAAAGGTGAGCGAGATTTAACATTGACTCAAGCAGAGAAAGAGAGATATCAATACGAAATCTCAACGATCAAAAAGAGGATTGATCAACTTGGTTCTCAAATAAGGCAAGCCGAAGCGACTGTCAAAGTTCTCACTGGACAGATTAAAGATACCGAGAGCTCAATCGGGGTTAGTTTGTCCAAGATAAAAGATTTAAGAGAGAAATTAACCAACAACCTAAGGGTTATCAATGAAGAAGATAATAAATCAGCGGTTGAGATAATATTAGCCGAAGACAATATTAGTGAATATTTTGACGATTCTTCCAGACTTAAGATACTCACAAATGAAAGCAGAGATCTTTTGGGCAAGATTGTAACACTGAAGATTAATCTTGAAGAAGAGAAAGAAGTTTTGGATAGTAAAAAGAGTGAGACAGAGCAGATGGCTCGAATACAGGCCCTTCAAGCTGAAGAAAGCAGGAGGATTCAACAAGCTCAAGAAGCGCTTTTAAGAGAAACTCAAAGTAAAGAAGCTGCTCAAAAGCAAGAACTTACCGCCCTTGAGAAAGAAGCTGCAGAGATCCGAGCAAGAATCATTCAACTTGCAGGAACTCCCGCAGATGTTCCGATGCCAAGTCTTGGGGAAGCGATTGATATAGCTAAGTGGGTCGAAAAACAGACCGGAGTCAAACCGGCTTTCTTGGTTGCCATTATTCTTCAAGAGTCAGCTCTTGGACGAAATGTTGGACAATGCTACATCACTGATTCTACAAGCGGAAACTCACGGAATCTTGCCGGAAGGCTTTTCCCGCGAGGGATTCATCCAACCAGAGATCTGCCGTTGTTTTTGCAGATAACCAAAGAATTAAACAGAGATCCCATGAAGACTCCGATATCATGTTGGGCCGATGTCGGCATGGGTCCCAACTATGGTTGGGGTGGAGCGATGGGCCCGGCCCAATTTATCCCTTCAACTTGGCAAGGCTACAGAAACGAACTTACCTTAAAGCTGGGTGCTGCCGCGGATCCTTGGAAGATAAGAGACTCTTTCTTGGCGGCGGGACTTCTTTTAAGAGATAATGGAGCGGCCTATAACGAATTAACTGCAGCAGCCAGATATTTTGGAAGTGCGGGGCTCGGCTATGAAAGCTCTGTAATGAGACGAAGAAGTTGTCTTCAAATATTTATAGATCAAAGCACAATGACCGCCGAATGCAGCAGATTGATATTTGTGCCTTAACCAAGTTCTTGCTGAAGAGATTCTATTATGGGATCCAGAGCGCCATTCATTACGCTTTCGATATCACTCCATTTTTTTTGAATTCGATGATCAGTTATTCTGTCTTGAGGGAAGTTGTAAGTTCTAATTTTTTCCGATCTGTCACTTCTTGATACTTGAGAAGCCCTCTCTTGTTTTGTTTTTTCAGCTTCCTCTCTTTCCATACTCTCAAGAATCTTTGCTTCCAGTATCGCCATGGCATTTTCTCTGTTTTGATCCAAACTTCTCTCTGTTTGTGAAGCGACAACCGTATTGGTCGGTAGATGAGTGATTCTTATAGCAGTCTCACGCTTATTCACATATTGCCCTCCTGGTCCGCTGGATTTGAACGTGTCAATTTTCAAATCGGTCGGTGTTATCTGAACCTTTCCTTTTTTAGGCTTGAGTAGAACTATAACAGATGCGGTAGACGTATGTATTCTGCCGCCTTTCTCGGTTTCCGGAACTCTTTGTACTCTGTGAACACCTCCTTCAAACTTCATAAAAGAATAAACATCTCCGTTTTTAAGCTCAAATATGATCTCTTTCAATCCTCCGATTTCAGTCTTATTCGAATCCAACACCTTTAACTCCCAGCCCTTGTTTTGGGCATAACGAGAATACATTCTGTAAAGATTTTCAGCAAACAATGCTGCCTCGTCTCCACCGGTTCCCGCTCTGATCTCCACAATAACAGCTCCGCTCTTTGTTGGATGATCGATTTGCTTGTATTCTTCAATAAGCTTTCGCAACTCGTCTTTCAGTTGGGATTTCTTCTCTTTTATCGTTGACAATTCTCCTTCAGCTAAGCTTATTAATTCGGGATCTTCTTCAGCTGAGAAGAGAATACTTTTACTCTCATCCTCGGATTTTATCATATCGGAGAGTTCATTGTCTTTGTCAAGAATTATCTCTACCCTTTTCTTTTTTTTAGACAACTCCTCAAATCTTTCCCAATCAGAAACTACATCAGGGTTGCTGATCTCCTCTAATATCTTTTGGTATTCCTCTCTTAAAGAGGCTATCTCTAACTCCATAAGAATTATTTGTTTTTCTTTTCAAGATCTTCTTTCTTCTCCATCTTCTTTCTAAACCTTTCAACGCGTCCCATTGTATCAACAATCTTCTCTTTTCCGGTATAAAAAGGATGACAAGCAGAACAGATCTCTATCTCAATATTCTCTTTTGTTGATCCGATCTCAAAAGTATTCCCACAAGAACATTTTACGACGGATTTTTCATAATATTGAGGATGAATCTCTTTTTTCATCTTTCTCATTTTAATTAGTTTGACAGATTACGTTTGAATAATATCAGATTCCAATCAAAAATCAATACTTTACAGTTGATTTTATTTCAAAACAATGTTAGATTAGTTTACGATATTAATTATTGAGCCATGACAATAAAAGAAGAAACAGAAGAAAAAAAGATTGAAAGCACTACTTTAGAAGTGCAAAAAGACGCGACCGAAAGCGAAAAGATGATTGCGGCGGGAGTTCATTTTGGTCACAAGACAAACAAAAAACACCCAAAGATGGATCCTTACATTTACGGAGTGAGAAACGGAGTTAACATCATTGATCTTGAAAAAACCGAAAAGAAGTTGGTCGAGGCGATGGACTATTTGGAACAATTAATCTCTAAGGGAGGTACTCTTTTAGTGGTTGGAACAAAGGTTCAATTGGTGGATTTATCAAAAGAGTTTGCCTCGGAATGTGAATTCCCTTATATTCTTGAAAGGTGGCTTGGCGGAATTATTACCAACTTCAATGTTATTAAGAAAAGAGTAGATCACTTAAAAGATCTTGAGAATAAGAAGGCGGAAGGGGAGCTTGATAAATACACTAAGAAGGAGCGATTGGAAATAGACAGAGAGATAGAGTCGCTTAAGAAGAAATTTGAAGGACTAAAACCGCTCTCTAAGTTACCGGATGCGATCTTTGTTCTTGACATGGAAAAGGATATGATGGCGATAAAAGAGGCCAAAAAAGAAGGTGTTGTGGTAGTTGGGATAGCTGACACAAACGCCAATCCGGAAATAGCTGATTATCCAATTCCGGCCAACGATGATGCAATTTCATCAGTCTCTTATATTCTAAACAGAATCAAAGAGAGGCTTGTTGCTTGCAGGAAATCGAAACAATCTGAATAATTTTAAATTACTATGGATATTTTGGATAAGATAAAAAAACTAAGAGAAGAGACAGGGATCTCTCTAATGGAGTGCAAAAAAGCTTGCGAAGAGACAAAAGGAGATATCGAAGCGGCCAAAGAGATTTTAAGAAAAAGAGGGCAAGCGATGGCTTCAAAGAGATTGGGCCGAGAAACGGGGGAAGGAATCATTGATGCCTATATTCACGACAATGCCAAGATCGGAGTCCTTCTGGATATAAGGTGTGAGTCTGACTTTGTCGCAAGATCAGACGATTTCAAAACTCTTTCAAAAGAGATCTGTCTTCAGATAACCGCGATGAACCCCTTGTATCTTGACGAAGAATCTATTCCAGCTGATCAACTCGAAAAAGAGAGATCTATTATTAAGGAGCAATTGAAAGATACCGATAAGCCGGCTGACATTTTAGATAAGGTAATTGAAGGAAAGATTAAAGCATATGTAGATGAGAATTGTCTTCTTTCTCAAAAATGGATAAAAGATCCTGAGAAGAGGATTCGCGATCTAGTAGAAGAGGCGATTGCTAAGACAGGAGAGAACATTACTCTTGGCAGGTTTACCAGATACGAACTTCGATGATTCAACAGTTATCATTGGCTGTTTTAATATTCAGTTTTTCTGTCATAGCCTATATCTTTTACAAAAAGGCGCCACTTCTTTATTTAGTGGAAGATGTTCCTTCGATCAAGAGAGTAAGCTTATTGAAAAGATTTAACAATTCTTTTTCAAAACTGTCTTTTGTTAAGAAATTTTCGTGGAATTCTTTTTTCCAGAGAGTACTTTCAAGGACGAGAGTCGGGATAATTAAAATTGAATCGATGATCGAGCGACAATTATACTCTCTAAGAAAGAATTCTGGGAAAAAAAATAGGCCCGGGTAGCTCAACGGCAGAGCAACGGTTTTGTAAACCGTAGGTTGGAGATTCGAATTCTCTCCCGGGCTCATAAGTAAGACGATCAATTTTCTGTAAAAATTACAGAAGAGTTGACAAAACTTTCCAATCGGTATAATATCTGTTCACAGATTAGAATCAGGTGTTTCGGAGTTAACTGGAGGCCGAAAGGGTGGTTGGTTGTTATTACTTTATGGATTGAACTTTGAAAAAATAATAGAAAGATGAAAGTCATTTTTTTTGAGCTGTTCCGATAGAAATTTTTTTTAGAGAGTTTGATCCTAGCTCAGGATGAACGCTGGCGGCGTGGATAAGGCATGCAAGTCAAACGGCTCCAAAGAACAAGCTTGCTTGTTTTGAAAGAGCAGTGGCAAACGGGTTAGTAACGCGTGGGTAATCAACCCCATTCACGGGCATAACCGGCCGAAAGGTCGGCTAATTCCCGATGGTCTCATTATCTCTTATGAGAATTTGAGTAAAGGGTATACGCAAGTATGCCGGAATGGGATGAGCCCGCGACCTATCAGCTTGTTGGTAAGGTAAAAGCTTACCAAGGCTATGACGGGTAGGCGAGGTTAGCGCCTGATCGCCAACAAGGGCACTGAGACACGGGCCCTACTCCTACGGGAGGCAGCAGTCGAGAATATTGGACAATGGGGGAAACCCTGATCCTGCGACGCCGCGTGATTGAAGAAGCCCTTCGGGGTGTAAAAATCTTTTTTAAGGGAAGAATCTTTTAGATGACGGTACCTTAAGAATAAGGGGGTGCTAATTCTGTGCCAGCAGCAGCGGTAATACAGAACCCCCAAGCGTTATCCGGATTTATTGGGCGTAAAGGGTTCGTAGGCGGTCTAGACAGTCTTTGGTTAAATCTTCAGGGCTCAACCTTGAAGCGACTGGGGATACTACTAGACTAGAGGACGTTAGGGGTTGACGGAACGGTCGGTGTAGGGGTGAAATCCGTTGATATCGACCGGAACACCGAAAGCGAAGGCAGTCAACTGGGACGATCCTGACGCTGAGGAACGAAAGCGTGGGGAGAGAACGAGATTAGATACCTCGGTATTCCACGCTGTAAATGATGGATACTGGCTATTTGAAGTGTCGACCCTTCAAGTGGCGAAGCTAACGCGTTAAGTATCCCGCCTGGGAAGTACGGCCGCAAGGCTAAAACTCAAAGGAATAGACGGGGGCTCACACAAGCGGTGGATCATGTGGCTTAATTCGACGATAAGCGAGAAACCTTACCAGGGCTTGACATTCATTCGAAATCCTTCTGAAAGGAAGGACCTCCTTCACGGGACGGATGGACAGGTGCTGCATGGTTGTCGTCAGCATGTGCCGTGAGGTGCACGCTTAAATGCGGTAACATGCGCAACCCTCACTCTATGTTTCAAGTGTCATAGAGGACTGCCCGAGACAATTGGGAGGAAGGCGAGGATGACGCTAAATCAGCATGGCCCTTTGATGCTCTGGGCTGCACACATGATACAATGGTCGGGACAACGGGTAGCGATCTCGTAAGAAGGAGCTAATCCCATCAAACCCGATCTCAGTTCGGATTGAGGTCTGCAACTCGACCTCATGAAGTCGGAATCGCTAGTAATCGCTAATCAGACACGTAGCGATGAATACGTTCCTGAGCCTTGTACTCACCGCCCGTCAAGTCAAGCGAGCTGGGAATACCCGAAGCACCTGAATAAGGTACCACGGTAGGCTCAGTGAGAGGGACTAAGTCGTAACAAGGCACGGGTAGCGGAAGCTGCTCGTGGAACAATTAATATTGCAAAAGAAGTCGACTCGGATCGGTTTGTGAGAATTCTTAAACAGATCTGAAGTGTAGGTCAAAACACTTAAAACTTTGACCTCGGAACAGTTCAAAAAAGTTGATTTTCGTACGAAGAGGAAGGCGCCGTTAACCGGCGTCTTTTTCAATGGTTGATAAAAATTCTCTTTTCTGTTACGATTTCTCTATTATGGCGACACCTAAAAAGATAATGAATTTTTTAGAAAAGAGCGGTGTTAAATTTGAAGAAATTAGTCACCGCAAGGTTTATACCGCCACAGACAAGGCAAGAACATTAAAATCAAAAGAAGATCGAGTTGCAAAGACAGTTGTCATTAAAGTTGGAAAGACTCCTTTTATAACGGTTATTCCCGCCAATACTATTTTGAATATCGAGAAACTTAAGAAAATAGTTGAATCAATGTTAGATAAGGAGGTCAATAAGATAGGTTTTGCTTCCGAGAAGTGGATTAAAGAAAACATTAAGGGGATGAAAGAAGGGGCTATTCCACCTTTTGGTTCGATTTGGAAAATCCGAGTTATTGCAGACAAGAATCTTTTGAAAAACAGAGAGATTATTGTCAACTCCGGGTCAAACACCGAATCTGTTAAGATGACCTCGGCTGCATTTAAGAAAGCGGAGCCAGAATTAAAAGAAGCGATCTTTTCAAGAAAGAAAAAAAAGGGCGTGTAGTTCATTGGCAGAACGCCTCTCTGATAAAGAGGAGGTAGATGGTTCGATTCCATCCACGCCCACCAAAACATCGGGCCCTTGGCTCAGTTGGCAGAGCGCCTCATTTGCAATGAGGAGGTCGCCGGTTCAAATCCGGCAGGGTCCACATATGAAAAGTGTAGTTATATGCGGCAGTCGTCGTTTCAAGTCGGAGATAAGAGAGTTCGCGGCGAAACTTAGAGCGCTCGATGTTATTGTTTTTGAGCCCTATCTTCATTCCGGGCAAAAAGAGTGGGAAGAATTGTCGGAAGAATATAGAAGGTTCATCGCTCTCGGATTGACTCACGACCATTTTTATAAGATAAGAATGGCGGATGTTGTCTTTATTTATAACAAAGACGGCTATTCTGGAAACAGTACGACGTTAGAGATTGGTTTTGCAATGGCTCTCGGTAAACCAATATATGCACTTAGTGACAATGACGAAGAATTATGCAGACGAGTCTTATTCAGAGATTTCGTATCTTCACCCGAAAAATTGATTCAAAAACTAATATAAATGAATTGCAATCATACAAGTGTGGGAATGATTGTGAAAAAAGGAGGTAAGATCCTTTTAATAGAGAGGAAAATACCTCCTTTTGGTTTTGCTCCTCCGGCCGGACATCTTGATGAGTCGGAGTCTTTTGAGTCGGCCGCCAAAAGAGAACTGAAGGAAGAAGTCGGGCTTGACGCAATGGGTCTTAAATTGATAGCGGAAGGAAGAAAAGAGAATAAGTGCAGTCGACCTCAAGGTAGTTGGCATTACTGGAAGGTGTATGAAGTATCTGTCAGAGGGGAAGTGGATCACAGTCGCAGGGAAGCTAAAAGCGTTGGTTGGTATAGTGAAGAAGAGATCGCTTTAATGATGGTGAGAACTAAAGAATATTTAGAAAAGAGAATATCTGAAAGTGATTGGGAAGAAAACCCCGGAATCGAACCGGTTTGGGTGGAATGGTTTGAGGAAATTAAGTTGGTGTCAAGTCAATACAAAGGTGTAGAAAAAAATAATGGCTTCTGCTAAAATTAAATTCAAGAATAAAGGTCGATAATTTATTCATTAATATTTTTAAATATGAAAACAGATTGGAACAGCGCTACGATAGAAGCCTTGGCTTCTATGTGGGAATCTTTTCTTCTCTATCTTCCCAATTTGATAGTCGGATTAATATTACTCATCTTTGGCTGGTTCATTGCGACAGGTTTTGGCAAAATTATCACGCAGATATTAAAAAGAGCCAAATTTGATGATTTGCTGGAAACCGAAGATTGGAAGGCTGCAATGCGAAAAGCAAAGATTGATTTTCATGCATCGAAGTTTGTGGGCTTGATTGTGAAGTGGGTAATTTATATCTTTTTCATCTGGTCCGCAGTTGGAGTTTTCGGCCTCGGCTATTTCACAGAATTTATGGGAGATGTGATCAGATATATTCCCAACGTGATAGTCGCTTCTTTGATTTTTGTCGTTACGGTCATGTTGGCCGATTTTTTGTCCAAGATAATTATAGTGGCTACCGAGAGAGCAAAATTCAAATACACTGATCTTGCCGGTGAGATTGCAAGATGGTCTATCTGGATATTTGCCGGTTTTGCTATACTGATAGAGTTAGGTATAGCTAAGGAGATGTTATCAACTCTATTTACAGGTATCGTTGCTTTATTGGTTATAGCCGGGGGAATAGCTTTTGGTCTCGGAGGTAAAGAAATAGCCGCTGACTTTTTAAGGAAGATCGGAGCCAAACTAAAGGAATAGTTTTTAAGAGTGGAACTAATCTGGGGAGGACAAACCTTCCCAGGTTTTTTATTTTATTCAAGTCAAGATTGATTCGACGATGGAGACATTCAAAACAACAGATTATCACAATATTTTTCATTTAATTAAAAGATTGATAATGATAAGCTGATGGTCTAATAATAAATGAAAATCTTTCAGTTGACTGAATATTTTTATAACAAATCAACATCTTTCTTTTAGTGTTTAACCCATCACATTGACTGAGACTATTCCTTATTGACTGCAATATTCCTTTAGATTAACATTAATAATAAGTCACAATGTAGTTTAAACAAACAATCATGAGAAAGACCTCTTCCAAGCTAAAGTTAATCCCAATCACAA